>NZ_NWSW01000026.1:0-87899 GCF_002531805.1 Rhizobium sp. M1
GCGGAGCACATCGGCGCAGGCCGCTGAAACCACCACCACGCCCGCGGCAAGCACGAGATCCGCCTGCTTTTTTTCCTTCTTGTCCGGATATTCGGCAAAGATCTCCTTTGGAAAATGCTCGGCAGACATCCGCTCGCCCGCTTCATTCAACTCAGCCATCTGACCAAGATCCATCCCCGTCGGCAACGGATCAGCGGTAAACGCCTTGATCCGTGTTGAGTCCATGAAGGCGCGGCTGGCCCAGACCCGTGCGTTTTCCGGTTGCGTCACAGCGGTAATAATCTCCTGATTCAGTTCACATGCGCACAGACCAAATCCTGCCCAATAGTAGGGTAAAGTAGGATTGTTCAACTCACGCTCGCTGCCAAGTTCAACGAGAGATTATCAACCACATTTGGCAAGCGAATGCGTAAGTGACGACACGTCCCTTAATCAACGATACTTCTGCATAGAAAAAATAAGTCTGAAAACACTCCGCCCCTCCAAACTGGCATTTGCACTTACGATCACTATTCATGATAGATTTTAGCTATGTTGCCAACCATAATTTGCAACACGCTCTGCAAATCTTTACCGATGGGGATCGCCAGCGCCGTCATCGGCCGCGTGTCGTCGGTGGCCGCGAACCCACGCCTGCACAAGCTTCTGATAGACGCCCTCGCTCGACACCTCACGACGCTTCAAGGGCCAGCTCCCGTCGGCGGCCCTTGGACTCGTCAGGGACGCCCCCTCCCGGCGATTCATGTGTTCGGCCTTGGACCGTCCCCTGTTCTAGGCAGCTCCATCAAAGCCGCCAACCCGCGCGGATGACGACGCGCACGGCTTCACCAGATACGACAGCCACGCGGCTGAAGGCGCGCAGCGTCTGGCCGTTGCCGAGCGTCAGCTTGACGGCATAACGCTCGCCCTCGAACAGCACGGATTCGACGGTTACCGGAGCCCCCTCGCCGCCGACCACAACATCTTCCGGCCGCACGAGAATATCGGCGCCATCGGTGTTGGCCGCCTGGAGCGCATCCTGCAGTTCATCCCATTCCAGATGGCGTTCGCCGCCCATGACAGGCAGTGTCAGGATCGCGCCGCGTCCGATCAGGCTGCCGACGATGCGGCCCTCCGGCCGGGCATAGATTTCGGCCGGCGGCGCCACCTGCAGCAGCCGGCCTTCGGACATGACGGCGACATCGGTCGCCAGCGCCATCGCCTCGCTCTGGTCATGGGTGACATAGATCATCGTCGCGCCCGAGCGTTGGTGAAATTCTCTAAACGTCTCCTCCATCTCCTGCTTCAGGTGCCGGTCGAGATTGGCGAGCGGCTCGTCGAGGAGGACGACGTCGGGCGATGTCACCAGGCAGCGGGCGAGCGCCACGCGCTGACGCTGGCCGCCGGAGAGATCGGCCGGCCGCCGCCCGGCATGATCGGCAAGCCGGACGGTGGAAAGCGCCTCGCCGACCTTCGTCCGGTATGCCTTGCCGGAGACGCCGCGCACCTTTAGGGGATAGCCGACATTGTCGGCGACGCTCATATGCGGCCAGAGCGCATAGGACTGGAAGACCATCGCCATGTTGCGCTTCTCGGGCGGCAGCGCCTGGGCTGCATTGGCAAGCAGCCGTTCGCCGAGATGGATGGAGCCGTCGGAGGGCGTCTCGAAACCGGCGATCATGCGGAGAACCGTGGTCTTGCCGCAGCCGGAAGGCCCGAGCAGCGCCAGGAAGCCGCCCTCGCGCACATCGAGCGAAAAATCGCTGACGGCGGCGCGGCCGGTGCCGAAATCCTTTGCCACCCGGTTGAGGATCAGCTTCGCCATGGGACCACCCCTTTCGGCAGGCGTTTCGCCAGGAGTTCCAAAAGCACCATCATGACGACGACCATCAGGACGACGAGCACCGACAGCGCCGAGGCAAGGTCGGAGCTGCCGCTGTCGTCGAGATTGTAGATGGCGACGCCGAGCGTCTGGGTGCCGGCCGACCAGAGCAGCGCGGAAATCGTCAGCTCGTTGCAGGCGATCAGGAAGACGAGGATGACGGAAGCGCCGGCGGCGGGCGCAATCAGCGGCACGATGATATCGGAAAGCCGCCGAGAGAAACCGGCGCCGGACAAACGTGCTGCCTCCTCCAGCGCCGGATCGAGCTGGTGGAAGGCGCTGACCACGGGCTTCAGGCTGACGGCGAAGAAGGAGGAGAAATAGGCAATGAGAATGATCCAGATCGTGCCGTAGAGCGAGATGTGGAGGAAGGGGATGGGCGCTGCGAAAACCAGGATGAAAGCGACCGCCATGACGATGCCGGGCAGCGAATAAGGTATCTCGATCAGGCTCGCGATGATGCGGGACGCCGCATCCTTGCGCCGCGTCAGCATATAGGCCGCAAGCACGGTCACCACCAGGAGACACACGGCGGTGGCGCCGGCAAGCGAGATCGAGTTGACGAAAGCCGTGCGCGTCACCGCCTGCCGGAACAGGATCTCCTGGAAGGCATGCAGCGACATGGTCTTGAAGGTGAGCGGCACGCCGTAGGCGGGAACCAGCGCGCCGGCGACGAGCGCGAAGAAGGGTGCGGCGAGCATGAAGAACAGGATCGCCCAGAGGAGCGGCATGAAGGCGAACCGCCAGGCGCCGAGCTCGAAGGCGGCGCTCGCCCCGGACAGGCCGATGACGCGGTAATCGCGGCCTCTGAGCGCCCTATCCTGGATCATCAGCCCGGCGACCGAGATCATCGCGATGATTGCCGACAGCACGGCGACATCGCCGAAGGTACGGCTGGTGAAGGCGGAAAACTTGGTGAAAATCAACGTCGGCAGCGTGAAGATCGAGGCGGGTATGCCGAGAATGGCGGGAATGCCGAAATTGCCGGTGCAGGAGACGAATGAGATCGCAGCACCCGCGATGATGCCGGGCAGCGACAGAGGCAGGATGATGTCGCGGAAGACTCGAAAGCTGGAGGCGCCGGAAAGCCGTGCGGCCTCGACGCCGTCACGCGGCAGCGTCATCAGCCCGGCCCTGAGCGCGAGATAGACGAGCGGCGCATGCTGGACGCCATAGAGCAGCGCGATGCCGCCGACCGAATAGAGCGGCTGCGGCGAGCCGAGCGGCGGAGCGATCGCGAGCGCCTTCAGCAGCGGGCTCGACGGCCCCGACATCTGCACCCAGGCAAGGGCCGTCACCTGCGGCGGGATCATCATCGGCAGCACGAAGAAGAAGCTGAGCAGCCCCTTGCAGCGGATGTCGGTCAGCGTCAGCAGGAAGGCGAAAAGGCAGCCGATGAGAAGTGAGAGGATCGTGCCGAGAACGGATGTGACGACGGTGTAATAGGTGGCCTGCCAGAGCGCCGGGTCGGCGAGCACATCGGTGACACCGCCGCTGGCGAAGCCCGCGATCCCTGCTATGGCAAGGCGGGCGAGCGGCAGCACGCTGAGGATGAGCACGGTAATGACGATAAAAGGAAACAGCCAGGCGGGCTGGCTGTTTCCTGCTCTGACATAGCCTGGCATGAAGAGATCAGTTCGAGCCGTAAATGCCCGAGAAAGTCTTCAGGTCCTGGTCGGTATTCTTCAGCGCTTCAGCCGCATTGACCGGCAGGACCTTGATCGTGTCGCGCGCCGGGAAGCCTTCCGGCACCTTCATGCCGTTGCGGGCCGGGATATAGCCGAGCTTGAGGAAGCCTTGCTGGCCCTTTTCGGAGAGCACGTAATCGACGAACTTCTTGGCGGCCTCGGCATTCTTGCTGCTGGCGAGGATGCCGACCGGCTCGGTGACGGCGGAAACGCCGTCGCTCGGGAAGACGAATTCGACCGGAGCACCCTTGGCCTTTTCGCGGATCGGCAGGTAGTCGACGACCATGCCGTAAGCCTTCTCACCCGAGGCGACCGACTTCAGCACGGCGCCATTGCCGCCGGCGGCAATGGCGCCGTTTGCCTGAAGCGACTTGTAGAAGTTCCAGCCGAGGCCGGGAACGGCGGCAAGCGTCTGTGCATGGATGAGGGCCGCACCCGAAGCAAGCGGGCTCGGCATGGTGACGAGGCCCTTGGCTTCCGGCTTGGCCAGATCCTTCCAGCTCGCAGGCTTCATGCCGGCCGAGGTGTTGTACATGATGCCGGTGGTGATCAGCTTGGTCGAGTAATAGTAGCCGTCGGCGTCATAAAGGGTGGCGTCATACTGGGCGGCTTCCGGCGACTTGTAGGCGAGCAGCTTGCCCTCTTCCTTCAGGCGCTCCAGCGTCACCATGTCGGCGATCAGGAGAAGGTCGGCGACCGGGTTGCCGGCCTGGATCTCGGCCTGCAGTTTGGCCATGATCTTCGGCGTGCCGTCGCGCACCCAGTCGACCTTGATATCGGGATTGGCGGCCATGAAGCCATCGACCGTCGCCTGCGCATCTTCGTTCGGCTGGCTGGTGTAGAGAACGAGGTTTGCGGCCGAAGCCGGAATGGCAAAAAGGCTCGCGGCGAGAAGGGCTGTGGCGGAAACGATCGTTTTCATGGGAGGGATCCTCGGGATTGCGTCACCCTCCCTTATTAGGGGTCGTTGACAGAGATGTGACAGGCGGCGGCAGGCTCCGCCGCCCATGTCACCAGGGCTGCTGCGTGGGCATCACGAAGAGCTCGGCGATATCCATGCGGGCCGGCGCCTGCAGCGCGAAGAGCACCGTCTCGGCAATGTCACCGGCCTTCAGGAATTCCATCTGCTCCTTGAGCGCTTCCATCTGGCCACGATAATTGCCGTCGGAAATATGTTCGAAGAGTTCGGATTCCACCGCGCCCGGCTGGATGCAGGTCACGCGGATATTATGCTTCTTGGAAAGCTCGAGACGCATGCCTTCCGAGATTGCCGTCACCGCGTGTTTGGTGGCGCAATAGACGGCAAGGCCCGGGAAGACCTTCCTTCCGGCGATCGACGAGGTGTTGACGATATGTCCGCCCTTCTGCCTGATCATCATGGGCAGGACCGCGGCAGTCGTGTTCAACAATCCCTTGATGTTGACATCGACCATGCGATGCCACTCATCGGTCTTCAGCGCCTCCAGATCCGAGATCGGCATCAGGCCGGCATTGTTGAAGAGAATGTCGATCGAGCCGAAGGCTTCTGCGAGCTTTTCAGCGCCCGCCGTGACGGAGGCCTGATCGACAACGTCCATTTCGAGAGCGACGGCCTGACCGCCATTGGCAGCGATCTGCTGTTGCAGCGCAGAGAGCCGGTCGAGCCGGCGGGCGGCGAGCCCGATCTTGGCGCCTGCCTTAGCAAGCTTCAGCGCGGTGGCAGCGCCGATACCGCTCGACGCACCGGTGACGAGAGCAACCTTACCATCAATAGACATGTTTGCTTCCTTTCATGTGGCCGCTGCGAATACGGAGCCGGCCGCTGTTGACGGAGGACAATCTAGGAAAGGCGGCTGGCCTTCGCGCTCGGGCCTTTGCGGTCGATGTCGCGATCTTGCGGCAATCGTCAGCCGTCGCGATATTGCGAGGGCGTGACGCCAACGGCCTTGCGGAAGACGGTGGCGAAATGGCTGGGGCTGGAATAGCCGACGTCGAGGCCGATCTCGATGATGCCCCGGTCGGTTTCCCGAAGCAGCCTGCGCGCCTCGGCCATCCGCATGCGGATGAAATATTCCGAGGGCGAATAACCCGTCGACTGTTTGAAGACCCGGCTGAAATGGAACGGACTGAGACCTGCTTCGGCCGCAAGCGCTTCCAAGCTGAAGGCCTCGGCAATGCCGCTTGCCATCAGATCCGTCACCCGGCGAAGCTTGAACGCCGGAAGGGCAACCCGGCGCCGCGGCGGCCGATCCGCATCCGCGTAGGAGCGCACGAGATGGACGGCCAGCGCCTGGGCAACGCCCTGCACGAAAATCTCGCTCGGGTCGCTCGCCTCGGTCAATTCGCTGAGGATCAGCTGCAGCAGATGGTTTATCAAGGGATCGCGTCCGGCCGATACGTCGCGCAGGCAAAGCCGGTCGTGGCCGATAGACAGGACCTCCGCGGCGGCCGCCTCGATCAGCGGCAGGCCAAGATAGACATGCATCACGCGGAACGGTTCGGCCGAGGTGGAGGTCCAGCGCATCTCATAGGGCGTCGCCGAATTGGTCAGGTAGAAGTCGCCGACATCGGCGCGGGCGGCCTGCCATTCACCGGAGAATTCGCGCTCTTCTATGACGGCCGAGCCTGAAAGGATCGAGACCAGCAGCGGCTCGGCAACGGCGGGAACGATCAGCCCCTCTTCCCGTCCGCTATGCGACAGGAGATGCACGAGAACGTTCCTCCAGGCAGGTCCCTCGCTTCGTGAGAGAAGGCGGCCATGGATGTGGTCTTTGAGCTTATCGGCGGAGGTTCTGAGCATCCGCGCATTCTGCGAGAACGGCTGCGGTCTTTTCAAGCCCATGATGGGGCTTGCAGCATTCGGGCCACGGCACTCTCGCGCCGTGGCCCTGGAACGAATGTTATTTCGCAGCCTCTTCGATCAGTTCGGCAACCTTGTCAGGATGCGACACCATCACGACGTGGGAGGCGCCATTGACGACGACGGTCCGCTTGGACCCTGCCCGCTCGGCCATGAAGCCAAGGGCTGCGGCCGGGATGTTCTTGTCGCCGGTGCCGTAGACGAACCACGACGGCAGCTTCTTCCAGGCCGGCGCGCCGGATTTGTCGGTGAGCGCCGCCTCGGTGACCGGGCGTTGGCCAGCCGCCATCACGGCCGCCTGTTCAGCCGGCACGTCGCTGGCGAACTGGTCATGGAACTTCGCCTGGTCGATATAAAGATCAACGCCGCCGGTGCTGAGCTTTACCGGGGCCGCCAGCGCTCCGCTCAGCGTGCCGCCCGGAAACTTGCCGGCAAGATCGGCAACCGATTCCCCTGCATCGGGCGCGAAGGCCGCGACATAGACCAGCGACTTGACGTTGTCGTGGCCGTTCGCCGCAGTCGAAATGACCTGGCCGCCATAGGAATGGCCGACGAGGACAACGGGGCCGGCGATGCTGCCGACGACGTCAGAGACATAGGCAGCATCATTGGCAACGCTGCGCAACGGATTGGCGGCGGCCACGACCGGGAAGCCGTCCTTGCGCAGGATTTCGACGACGCCGTTCCAGCTGGATGAATCGGCAAAGGCGCCATGGACGAGGACGACGGTCGGCTTGGCCGGCTGAGCAACGGCAGCACCGGAGAAAAGCGCGCCCGCCAGGGCGACGGCAGCAGCAAACTTGAACATTGGTCATTTCCTTTCGTCGGTTGAGTGTCACAGGAGCCGAAGTGGGGTTGACGCGCTTTCCGGCTCTCGCGTTCGTCATTTAATTTGCAGGCGATTTCTTTGTACACGATCTAATTAGGTCATCTCGTCCGGGACGTCAATAGCTTGCAAACAGATCGCGCACAAATTATATTGAGGCCGAAGGAGAGCGTGATGAAAGACACCACATCGAATGAACTCGCCGACGTGCCCAAGATCGATGAAATGCTTTGCTTTTCGATCTATTCAGCCGGCCACGCCTTCAACCAGCTTTACCGCCCGCTGCTCGACGAATTGGATCTCACCTATCCGCAATTCCTCGTCATGACCGCTCTGTGGGCGCGTGACGACCGCACGGTGAAGGATCTCGGCGAGACGCTTTTCCTCGATTCCAGCACCCTCACCCCGCTGCTGAAGCGGCTCGAAAATGTCGGCCTCGTCACCCGCAACCGAAATCCCGCCGACGAACGCCAGGTGCTGCTGCGCCTGACGAAAGAGGGACAGGCCCTGAAACGCCGCGCCACCCACGTGTACGACTGCATCGGCAAAGCCGTCGGCCTCGACGCCGAGACCGTCGGCAAGATCAGGGACACGATCGCTTCGATCCGCGACACCATTCACAACAGGGATACGGGCGAGGCCTGACGCGAGGCCGCCTCCCCGCGCCGCTGCGACGGTTTTCGTTCGACAAGCCGATAGCATATTGTAGGATCTGTCGGCTGCCGGCACGCGCGATCGGTCATCACCGCCACGCGGCCCGAGACGCCGGTGCCCCGCAAATCTTGCCTAAGCCTCACGCAGGCGTGAACCACGCCGCCATTGCCATTCGGCCGTGCTGAGGTACGTCAATCCTGTTTTGATGAAGGAGGAGTTTTATGGAATATCGTCTGCTCGGCCGTTCCGGCCTGAAAATTTCGACATTGACCATGGGCACGATGACCTTCGGCGGCGTCGGCTGGGCGAAGATGGTCGGCGATCTCGGCGTCTCCGAGGCGAAGAAGATGATCGATATATGCATTGATGCCGGCATCAATCTGATCGACACCGCCAACGTCTATTCATCCGGCGAATGCGAAAACATCATCGGCGAGGCGCTCGCCGGCAAGCGGCCGCAGGGCGTGCTGCTCGCCACCAAGGCCCGCTTCGGCATGGGCGACGGCCCGAACGACCGCGGCCTTTCGCGCTACCATCTGATCCGCGAATGCGAGGCGAGCCTGAAGCGCCTGAAGACCGATGTCATCGACCTCTACCAGGTGCATGAATGGGACGGCCAGACGCCACTCGAAGAGACGATGGAAGCGCTCGACACCCTGATCAAGCAGGGCAAGGTGCGTTATGTCGGCTGCTCGAACTATTCCGGCTGGCACATCATGAAGGCGCTTGGGCTCGCCAACGAGCACGGCTATCAGCGCTTCGTCAGCCAGCAGATCCACTATACGCTCGAATCCCGCGACGCCGAATACGAGCTGCTGCCGATCTCGATCGACCAGGGCCTCGGCGTCCTGGTCTGGAGCCCGTTGGCCGGCGGCCTGCTCTCCGGCAAGCATCGCCGCAACCAGGCTGCACCCGAAGGCACGCGCCAGTTCGCCGGCTGGACAGAACCGCCGATCCGCGATGAAAACCGTCTCTGGAACATCGTCGAGACGCTGGTGGCGATCGGTGACGAGCGCGGCGTCTCGGCCGCTCAGGTGGCGCTCGCCTGGCTGATCGGCCGCAAGGCGGTCACCTCGGTCATCATCGGCGGGCGCACCGAGGCCCAGTTCCGCGACAACATTGCCGCTGCCGAGCTGAAGCTGACGGAAGAAGAGCGCAAGCGCCTCGACGCCGTCAGCCTGCCGCCGATCCTCTATCCCTATTGGCACCAGCTGAACACCGCAAGCGACAGGTTGAGCGAAGCCGATCTCGAACTCTTCGGCCCGCATCTCCAGCAATAGCAGCTGAGGCCTGCTCGGCGGAGGATACGCGTCACAAAAGATGCACTTTATCAGTGCTAGCATGAGATCCCGCCACTGTAGCGAGGTTCTCATGCTGAAGAATTACAAGGTCCTGAAGGGTACGGCGAGCGCGCTCGCCCTTGACGACGACAACGATCCCCATATCGAGATCCGCATCGAGGCGGACGGCGTGAGCTACCGCATCGCGCTGAACGTCCGCTCGAAGATGTCGCCCCACGACCTGCTCTACGCCAATATCGTCGATTTCAAGCACGCGGCGCTGACGGAGGCGCTGGAAGCCCTGCCGATGGGCCTGACCGACATCCGCAAAGACCGTCCGGAGCTTGCGATCGATTATGTCCGCGGCGGCCTGATCGAGCGCGAGGATATGGATGTCGCACCCTTCCAGCTCTCCGGCCCGAAGAACGATCTGAGGGAATTCATCGAGCCGATCGTCGAGGAAGGCATCGCCGATCCCGACATCCATTTCTATGCCTTCGGCGAAGCCTGGGGGCCCGAGCACAACAAGCCCGACCAATATTTCGATTTCGAACCCGGCAACGGCATCCACGACATCCACATGAACCAGGGCGACAATGGCGGCTTCAAGGCCACCAACGGCCCGAACCAGGATGGGGCGCTGCTCGTCCACTTCACCGATACCGACGAATGGGCGGCGATCTTCCTCTGCTTCCAGTCGCAGAACTGGAACACCGATGCGGCCACCGGTCATCCGGTCGCCGAGGATCGCGGCGGCCAGGGCCGCGGCGAAGGCACGCGCCGGCCGCAGCCAGTCGTCGCCTCGTCGCTGCGTATCATCGCCGCGCTGATCAATCCGGTGAATGGCGAAGGCGGCACCGAGGCCGAAACGGTGACGCTGATGAACCGCTCCGACATGTCGGTGTCGCTCGACGGCTGGAAGCTGGAAGACGAAAACGGCCGGACCCAGACGCTGTCGGGAACGCTTGCCGCAGGCGAGATCCGCACCATCGCGCTCGACGCCGCAGCCGGCGGCCCGCAGCTCGCCAACCGCGGCGGCGACATCATCCTGCGCAACACCGACGGAGCGGTGGCCGACCGCGTCGGCTACGGCAAGAGCGAGACGGCGAACGAGGGCTGGACGACGATTTTTTGATTAGACGCTGGTGCACTGGTTTGCAAAAACATGGCAATGGAAGGATAAACGCTTACCCCTTCCCTCTGAGAGAAGAGGGCGTACCGTGCGGCCCCCTCATCCGGCTGCCGCCACCTTCTCCCCGCCGGGGCGAAGGGGTTGTGGCAACGTCTCGCGCTCATCTCTGCAATCGAAAGGCGGGGCAAGCGGCTTGCTCCCTCTCTTCTCCCCAGCGGGGAGAAGGTGGCCCGAAGGGTCGGATGAGGGGGCTGCACGGCACAGCCCCTCGCAAGCAATCACCCACCAATCTCATCCGAGATCAGCTTGCCCAACCGGCTGATCCCATCCCCGATCATTTGCTCGTTGGCGCAGGAGAAGCTGAGGCGGAAGGTGTTGGCGCCGGAGCCGTCGGCGAAGAAGGCCTTGCCGGGTACGAAGGCGACCTTGGCGGTTTCGAGCGATTTCGCCAGGAGCTTGGCGCCATCCATGCCTTCCGGCAGCGTGATCCAGATGAACATGCCGCCTTCCGGCTTCGTCCAGCTGGTGCCCTTGGGCATATATTTCTCAAGCGCCGCCAGCATGCAGTTGCGCCGATGGCTGTAGGCGGCCTTGATCTTGGCGACCTGCGCATCGAATCCACGTTCGGCCACATGGCTGATCGCGATCTGGTTGATGGTCGAGGAATGCAGGTCGGCCGCCTGCTTCATCAGCACCAGCTTGCGGATGACGGGCGCATTGGCGACGATGAAACCGACGCGAAGACCGGGCGCCAATGTCTTGGAGAAGCTGCCGCAATAGATCGTGCGGGTATGGTTGATATGGCCCCTTTCGGCAATCTCCAGCGCCAGGATCGGCGGGATCGGCTCGCCGTCGAAGCGCAGCGACTGATAGGCGGCGTCCTCGATGACGGCGACGTCGAGTTCTTCGGCAAGCGCCAGCACCTGCTTGCGGCCGGCGAGATCGACCGTTTCACCGGTCGGATTGGAGAAATCGGCGGAGAGATAGGCAAATTTCACCTTGCCGCCGGCGGCGGCTGCCGCCGCGCGGTAGGATTCCGGTGTCCGGTTGCCGCCTGGCGTCAGCTGGTCATAGGCCGGCTCATAGGCGTTGAAGGCCTGCAGCGCGCCGAGATAGGTCGGCCAGGTGACCAGCGCGGTGTCATTCGGCGACAGGAACAGCTTGCCGAGATAATCGAGCCCCTGCTGCGAACCGGAGACGATGAAGATGTTGTCGAGTTCGCAGGGAATGCCGAGACCCGCCATCTGCTTGGCCAACCATTCGCGCAGCGGCTTGTAGCCTTCGCTGACCGAATATTGCAGCGCCGAATTGACGGCAGGACCTGCGAAGATATCGGCGTAGGCCTGCTTGAATTCCTGATCCGGAAACAGCGCCGGATCAGGAATGCCGCCGGCAAAGGAGATGATTTCGGGCCGGTCGAGAAGCTTCAGGAGCTCGCGAATTTCGGATGCGCGCATGCGCGACGAGCGCGATGCAAACATGGTGTCCCAGTTCAGCATGGGGTTTCCTCGTATTTTTCTATAATACGGCCGACAAACCATGCGGCGGAAATTATGTCAACAATACTGACCTATTTTCTTGTCATGGTGACATGTTGGAGACTTTATATTCCAAAGCCTTGGATATTCCGGATCTCACTTGATATTGACGCCATCCGATATCGAAGCCGCTCGGTCCCGGATTTGCTGCTCGACAGCAGCCACATCAAGCGATTATTCCTCCGATCAAAGCCGAAACCGACTGATTCAGACCTTTCCAAGACCGGCTCGGCGGCGGTAGTGTCGCCGCCACTCTTCAATTTACTATCAAGGTGCAGCAATGACCGTGACGTCGGCCTCTCCGGAAATCAAAATCGAACTCCACAAATCTCCCGTCTCGGACGCCGAACGTATTCAGGCACTGGAGGCGCCCGGCTTCGGCAAGCTCTTCACGGATCATATGGTCCTGGCACGATGGACGGCCGACAAGGGCTGGCACGATGCGAAGGTTACGCCGAGGCGGCCCCTGGAACTCGATCCGGCGAGCGCCGTGCTGCACTACGCGCAGGAAATCTTCGAGGGCATGAAAGCCTACAAGGCGGACGACGGCCGGATTCTGCTCTTTCGACCTGAAGAGAATGCGCGCCGCTTCGCGCAGTCGGCGACCCGCATGGCGATGCCTCCGGTGCCGGAAGAACTCTTCCTGAAGGCGGTCGAAGAACTGGTCCGCGTCGACAAGGCCTGGATACCTTCCGGCGACGCCAGCCTCTATCTTCGCCCCTTCATGTTCGCCAACGAGGCGTTTCTCGGCGTTCGTCCGGCCCAGGAATACGTCTTCTGCATCATCGCCTCTCCGGTCGGCGCTTACTTCAAGGGCGGCGCGAAGGCCGTCTCCCTCTGGGTCGAGACCGAATACACCCGTGCAGCCGCCGGCGGCACCGGTGCCGCAAAATGCGGCGGAAACTACGCAGCCAGCCTCGTGGCGCAAGCCGAGGCGACGAAGAAGGGTTGCGATCAGGTCGTCTTCCTGGATGCCGCAGAGCATCGCTGGGTCGAAGAACTCGGCGGCATGAACGTCTTCTTCGTGATGAACGATGGGTCGGTAGTCACCCCACCGCTTGGCGGCACGATCCTGCCTGGCATCACCCGGGCTTCCGTGATCGTGCTCGCCGAAGAAAGAGGCTTGCGGGTCGAGCAGCGCCCCTACTCGTTTACGGAATGGCAAAACGACGCTGCCAGTGGCAGGCTCGCCGAAGCGTTCGCTTGCGGCACCGCCGCAGTCCTGGCGGGTATCGGCCTGGTTCGACATGCCGGCGGCGAGTTTCTGATCGGAGACGGACAGACCGGCAAATTGACCAGCGAACTGCGCCAGCAGCTCGTCAGTCTGCAGAAGGGCATAACGAACGATGAGCACGGCTGGACGCGCCTCATCCCGGCCTGAACTCGGTCGTGCGCCGACCTGCTTTCGGAAAGACACCTTCAATTCCAACCGACGTTGGGGATCGGCCGCTCCGCATGCACCGTGACAGCACCTCCGCCTTCTACGACGAAAACGCCGAGATTTATGCAAATCGGGCGCGCAGCCTGCCAAAGCAAGAGCTCGATGCCTTCCTCGCGCGGCTCGCACCGGGTGCCGCAATCCTCGAACTCGGCTGCGGCGGCGGGCAGGACAGCGCCTACATGCTGTCGCAGGATTTCGACGTGACACCGACCGACGGCTCGGCCGAGCTTGCAAGGCAGGCGGAAGTGCTGATCGGCAGGCCGGTCAGGGTCATGCTGTTCCAGCAGCTCGACGCCGAAAACGCCTACGACGGCGTCTGGGCGCATGCGAGCCTGCTCCATGTTCCGAGATCCGAGCTCGCCGACGTCTTCGCCCGTATCCGCCGCGCTCTGAAAACCGGCGGTCTCCTCCATGCAAGTTTCAAAGCAGGCGAGGCTGAAGGCTATGACGGCTTCGGGCGCTACTACAACTATCCCTCCGCAGACTGGCTGTCAGAGCTTTTGACCAAAAGCGGCTGGCGCAACGTCGCCATCAGCGAAAGCGACGGCGGCGGCTATGACGGCAAGCCGACGCGGTGGATCACCGTGATGGCGCTGAGGGCCGCATAACGCGAATACCCGGCGCGGCGACAGGCTCATAAAGGCGGCCGGAAGAGGAGCTCGTCCCGGCCGCTAAATGGCATTCGCAGCGAGTTGGCAGCCTGACTGCCACTCGCCCTGAGGCTCGACGCCGCGTTTCCTGTCGTCAGACCGCAATCTTGCCGCCGCCAGCCTTGGTGATCGCAACGACCGCAGGACGCACCGGCATATCAGGTTTGAAGTCCGGCCAGCGGGTGGAAAGATCCTCGTAATAGGACGGGCGGCCATGGCCCGGCCAGTCCTCGCCGCCATCGCCAGGATGCTGCACGGCGACGAACGCCGTCTGGTCGTCCGGCGTGAACAGCGGGCCGCACATTTCGGCGCCGACCGGCACGCGGAAGAACAGTTTCGAGGTGGCGCGCGCCGCCCCTTCGGTATCGACGGCCCACAGACCGTCGGTGCGGCCGGTGGCCTTGTTGTTATTGCCATCCGTCGACACCCAGAGGCGGCCGGTGGCATCGACGGCACAGTTATCGGGCATGCCGAACCAGCCGTTCTTGGTCGTTTCGGTCGAGAAGGTCGCGCCGACGGCCGCAACCGAGGGATCGCCGCACTTCAGGAGCACTTCCCACTTGCCTGAGGTGGCCGTGAAGTCGCCGTCGTTTTCCGAGATTTCGATGATGTGGCCGAAGGCGTTTTCCGCGCGCGGATTGGCGGCATCCACCTGGTCGGCCTTGCGGCGGGTATTGTTGGTCAGCATGACATAGACCTTGCCGTTGACGCCGTTCGGCTGGACGTCTTCCGGGCGGTCCATCTTGGTGGCGCCGAGCGCGTCACCGGCGCGGCGACATTCGATCAGCACGTCAGCCTGGCTGGTGAAGCCGTTCTCCGCCGTCAGCGGCCCCTGGCCGAAGACCATCGGCAGCCACTGCATGGTACCGTCCTCGTTGAACTTGGCGACGTGGAGCGTGCCGCTGTCGAGCAGGTTCATGTTGGCGGCGCGATCATTCGGGTTGAACGCCGCTGATGTCACGAACTTGTAGACATAATCGAAGCGCTCGTCGTCGCCGAGATAGAAGACGACCTTGCCGTTCTTGGCGACGATCGACTCGGCGCCCTCATGCTTGGTGCGGCCGAGCGCGGTCCGCTTCTTAGGTGCCGCCGTCGGGTCCATGACGTCAACCTCGACGATCCAGCCGAAACGGTTCGGCTCGTTCGGCTCCTTGGAAAGATCGAAGCGGTCGTAGAAATTGGCCCACTCGTAGGCGCCTTCCGGAACGCCGTAACGCTTGTAGTTCGCGGCTTCCTTGTGACCTTCCGGCAGCGCGCCGGAGAAATAGCCGTGGAAGTTTTCTTCGGCCATGATGTAGGTGCCCCAGGGCGTGACGCCGCCGGCGCAGTTGTTGATCGTGCCGATGGCGCGGGTGCCGGTCGCATCGGCGCTGGTCTTCAGACGGTCGTTGCCGGCGGCCGGGCCGGTGATTTCCATCGGCGTGTTGGCGGTGATGCGGCGATTGTATTTGCCGTCGGTGACGACCTGCCACTTGCCACCCGTCTTCCGAATCTCGACGACGGTGCCGCCATGGGCCGCCATCTCGACATCCACCTGCTCCTTGCTGAGCGCGCCCTGCTTGATCTTGCCGTCGACCACCTGCACCAGCCCGGCAAACATCAGATGCGGGTTCGTGTATTCGTGATTGACGACGAGCAGGCCATGTTCGGACGAACCGTCGAGCGGAATGAAGCCGACATAATCGTTGTTGTAGCCGAACTGCTTGCTCTGGGCATCGGCCGTCTGCTTCGTCGGATCGAACGCAGGCGCCCCCGGCAGCACGGCATCGCCCCAGCGCAGCAGAATATCGGCATCATAACCTTCAGCGACATGATGCTTGTCGTCGACGCCGGCCTCCACTTCGGAGAAGTTGAAGGCAGAGCCTTTATTGTCTGCAGCGCGCGCCTCGTCCGCGCTCATCAGCGCGATCGGGCTCACTGTGGCGGCAATGGCGGAAACGGCAAGCGAACCCTGCAGAAAATTGCGGCGCGAAAAACGCTTGCCGATGATTTCACCCATCGTCGGATTGGCGCTGGTGTTGTGGCCGTCACCATCCGCGTCCTCAAGCTGAGTCGTCGGGAAAATTTTCTGGGAAAGATGCTCGTTCATCCGATGCCTCCACGGTTCAAACTGGTGTCAAATTATCTTGTTTTTAGACCCATTCTAAACCTAGAGGCGCGATATTACGGTTTTGCGACAAGAACGCCTTGAGGATGCTGTTCTCTCAGGCGGGAACGATACGGCTCAATCAAAGGCCAAGGCTGGACATTGCCGTGGTCGACACGTTGCCTCCGCCCTATAACTCCCCCGTCATGAAGATGAGGTCGAAGTGCCAGAGACAGGCAGGATAGGCAGAGGAGCTGGAATGGTCTTTAAACCGCAACGATGGATGACTCGTGACTTCATTTTCACGGCGCCGCCCGCATTTCCCGACGTTACCGCCCTCCAACCCGAACGCTTCCACCTTCGGCCGCATCCGCGCAACTCGGAGCTTCCAGCGCTCGTCGTTGCGGCGCTCGACGGAAGCCAGCCGTGGGATCTGGATGCGGGCTTCGCAGCGATTGCCGCGGATCTTATCGGATCAGAAGACCAGACCGAATGGTCTCTCGCCCCCATTCAGGTGCTTGGTCATGAAGGACGATATGGAACGGCAAGCCTGTCCTCTGCAAAGCCGGATGGGGCGACCGCTTCTAAGATCGGCGGGAGCGACGTCGTCAATCCGGCGACCCAACGCGAGAAGGCAGACGCCGCAATTCTCGTATTTCATCGAGTAGTCGCTCGATGAGCCAATCCCGTTGCGGCGGTATAGCATCAATCAAGCCGATGAATGCATTTTCGATGATATCGCCCTTGAGCCATTCAATGACGCGAAGGCGCTTTTCCGGCGCGACATCACACCAGTAGCCATTTCCCCGGTAGAGGCTTTTGAGATCGGCACTGGCGAGTTGCAAGAAGGCGTTCGGCATTGGCTGCTTTAGCCACAGATCAAGGCATGGCTGGAACTGAAGATCGAGCATCGCTATAGCCACGATCCAGTCCCAAGCCGATGCGCCGGAATCGGGGTCCTGCAGCCTCTTATAGGCCCAGGCCGAATAAAAGAAGTTCGCGATGGCTGTCTGCTGGGCAATCGGCCATTGCTGCCAGTCACACAATAAAAGCTTGGAAGCGACAGTCGGCGGCTCGAAGCCTGGTGCGGAAGTATTGAAGAGAGCGCAGTGGAGAATGCGCGGCAGAAAGTGCCTGAAGTCATCGACCGAGCCGACTGTCGTTATCGCACTTGCTGCATATGGGCCAAGCTCCGCCGCATTTATTTCCCGCAAAGGCGCCGATTTGAGCGCGGTGAGGATCTTCTCTGCGTCGCGCAACGGCGAAGCGTCCAGCGAAGACGGAAAAGGATATTCGAAGAATGCGGGATAAAGCGTCTCGAGGCTGTCTTCCAAGTCCTGCCTTGCAGACCGCATAATCGCTTCAAACACATCAAAATCCCAATATGACAGCGTCGATAACGGAGCCAGCAATAGCAAAAGAGGCCGGAGCTTTCACCCCGGCCTCCCGTTCAATGTCAGCGAAATCGCTTAGTTGACCGACTTGTCGACCAGCTTGTTCTTGCCGATCCAGGGCATCATGCCGCGCAGCTTGGCGCCGACTTCCTCGATCTGGTGGCTGTCGTTGTTGCGGCGGATGCCCTTGAAGCGGGCAGCACCGGAGCGGTATTCCTGCATCCACTCGGAGGTGAACTTGCCGGTCTGGATGTCCTTGAGGACGCGCTTCATCTCGGCCTTGGTTTCTTCGGTGATGATGCGCGGACCGGTGACGTATTCGCCCCACTCGGCCGTGTTGGAGATCGAGTAGTTCATGTTGGCGATACCGCCTTCATAGATCAGGTCGACGATCAGCTTCACTTCGTGCAGGCACTCGAAATAGGCCATTTCGGGCGCGTAGCCTGCCTCGGTGAGCGTTTCGAAACCGGCGCGGATGAGCTCGACGAGACCGCCGCAGAGAACGACCTGTTCGCCGAAGAGGTCGGTTTCGCACTCTTCGCGGAAGTTGGTTTCGATGATGCCCGAACGGCCGCCGCCGACGCCGCAGGCGTAGGAGAGAGCGAGTTCAAGCGCATTGCCGGAAGCGTTCTGGTGAACGGCCACGAGGCAGGGAACGCCGCCGCCCTTCTGGTATTCGCCGCGAACCGTGTGGCCCGGGCCCTTGGGCGCGATCATGACGACGTCGACCGAAGCCTTCGGCTCGATCAGGCCGAAATGCACGTTGAGGCCGTGGGCGAAAGCGATGGCAGCGCCGTCACGGATGTTCGGAGCGATATCGGCCTTGTAAATGTCGGCCTGCAGCTCGTCCGGCGTCGCCATCATCATCAGGTCGGCCCAGCCGGCGGCTTCGGCAACCGTCATGACCTTGAAGCCGTCGGCTTCGGCCTTCTTGACTGTGGGCGAACCGGCCTTCAGCGCGATGACGAGGTTCTGGGCGCCGCTGTCCTTGAGGTTCAGCGCATGGGCACGGCCCTGCGAACCGTAGCCGATGACGGCGACCTTCTTGGCCTTGATGAGGTTGAGATCGGCATCACGATCGTAATAGACGCGCATTTGAAGTTCCTTCCCTTGTGCTTGTCCTGTTGACTGTCATTAAGGCGAAATCAGCCGAGAGCCGGCATCTCCGCCAGTACCTTTTCCGTGCCGTAGAGCCGGAGGAAGGCGGTCACCGCCTTCTCCGCCTGGCGCGCGGTATCCTTGAGGCCGGGTTCGCCGAGCAGCATGCGCACATGCAGATCGGAGACAACAAGGCCGTAAAGCGTATGATAGGCCTCGTCGGCATCGGCAAAGCGCAGGAGCCCTGCCCTCTTGCCGGAATCGATCAGCGCCATGGCGCGACGGTCGATCTGGCGGCGGCCGCGCTCGAGAAGGAGCTTGCCGAGCTTCGAGCCGTCGCGATGCGACTGGCCGATAGCGAGCCGGTTCAGCGCCAGCGAGACGTCGCCGGCCAGCACCTCCAGCAGGTCGCGCGCGAAGATGACGACATGGTCGTGCAGGCTCGCCGCCGTCAGCCGCTCACCGTTGCGCTCGAAGGTGCGCACCTTGCTCGCCTGATAGGCGATCATCGCCGAGAGCAGGCCATCGCGGTCGCCGAACCACTTGTAGAGGCTTTCCTTGGAGCAATTGGCGGCACGCGCGACACCCGAGGTCGTCAGCGCCTTCTCACCGCCATCGACGAGCAACCGCAGCGCCTGCTCCAGAACGGCGTTCTGGCGCGGCGAAAATTCGCTCGGCTCTGCAGTATCGACGGACACGGTCATGGCTCCCATATACGTACCGTACGGTACGGTTCGTGAGCTTTATGCGGCAAACCGAACGGGCCGTCAAGCCAGGCCCGGGAGATTTTTATACGGGAAAGGCGGGCGCAGCACCAGAATTGGATAGGCGGACACTGATGGCGATTGCATAATGCTTGTCGAACGTCATTTGCCGGGAGCCTTCCATGCCGCGCCTGTCTGCTGCCCTTCTCCTGGCTGGAGCGATGCTCCTGGCAGCGGCGCCCTTCACCGGCCGCGCCGCCGCGCAGGATAGCGAGGTCTATGATCGCATCGAGGAACTGCACGGCGATGCCGCGGGCTTCGACCGGCCGCTGCGCCAGCTCGTTCTCGCCATGCGCTCCGGCGATGCCGAGACCATTGCCGGCCTTGCCGAATATCCGCTGAGCGTGAAGGCCAATGGCGAGACCTACGATGTCGAGAGCGCCGAGGATTTCGTCGAGAATTTCGACGATCTGGTGACGCCGGAGACCCGCCGCGCCGTCGGCCGCCAGCAATATCAGGATCTCTTCGTCAGCAGCGAGGGCGTCATGCTCGCAAACGGCGCCGTCTGGATGGGCGCGGTCTGCGACGACAACGCCTGCGACGAGAGCCATTGGGCGATCATCGCCATCAACAATTAGCCTCGCGCAGCCATGTCAGCTGCGAAGCTTGCGCGCCAGCGTCTGCAGCTCCTTGAACGCTTCGTAACGCTTGCGGTGGAGGTCGGAAACCTCGCCGTCTGACGGCTGAAAACGTGTTTCCACCCTGGTGAGTTCGCCCATCGCCGCGCGCACGTCGGCAAATTGGCGGCCGGCGACGGCGCCGAGGATCGCTGCGCCGAGCAGCACCGGCTCTTCGGCCTTCGTGGCGACCACCGGCTTGCCGCTTGCATCGGCGAGCACCTGGCGGACGAAATCGTGCTGGCCGGCGCCGCCGCTGATGACGATGTTTTCGACGCTGACGCCCGCCTCGGCCTGCGTTTCGATGATCTGCCTGAGGCCGTAGCCGATGCCGCAAAGCCCGGCGATGTAGAGCGCAACCAGGCTGTCGACATCCCGCTCCATGCCGAGACCGGCGATAACAGCCCGGGCATGCGGATCGGCAAAGGGCGCGCGGTTGCCGAGGAACTCGGGAACGACATGCAGCCCGGCCGCCAGCTTGACCGCATCGGAAGCACGGCCCGCCTTGTCGGCGGCCATGTCGGCAAGCAGGACCGGCAGCGCAATGCCCGCGCTCGTCGCAAGCTCCCTCGCCTCGCCGGCCGCCGGATGGAAGGAGAGGAGCTGGTCGATCGCCGCGCCGGCGGCGCTCTGGCCGCCCTCGTTCAACCAGAGGCCCGGCACCATCGCCGAATAGTAAGGACCCCAGACGCCGGAAACGAAAGACGGTTCCGCCGTCGATGTCATCGTGCAGGAAGAGGTCCCGAAAACATAGGCGAGATTGGCCTGCGGATCGGCGCCGACGGTTCCGACGCCGCCGGCATGGGCATCGATCAGCCCGGCCGCGACCGCCGTTCCCGGCAGCAGACCGAGTTCATCCGCTGCCGCAGCGGTCAGTCCCTGACCAAGCGCCGAACCCGGCTCGACGATGGACGTGCCGATGCGGGCAAAACCTTCGTCTGCCAGCACGCCGAGGCCGATCTGATGGAAATAGCTGCCGTCCCAGCGCTTCTCATGGGCGAGATAGGTCCACTTGCAGGTGACCGTGCAGGTCGAGCGCGACAGGTCGCCGGTCGCCCGCCAGGTGAGGAAATCCGCAAGATCGAAGAATTGCCAGGCGGCATCGAACACGGCGGGACGGTTTTCCCGGAGCCAGAGAAGCTTCGGCGTTTCCATCTCCGGCGAGATGCGGCCGCCGACATAACGCAGCACGTCATGCCCGAAGGCGTTGATGCGCTCCGCTTGCGGGACGGCCCGGTGGTCCATCCACACGATGATATCCCGGTCCGGATCTTCCGAAGGCCCGACGGGCAGCGGCTTGCCGCCTTCGCCGAGGACGACGAGCGAGCAAGTGGCGTCGAAGCCGAGCCCGACCACCGAAGCCCGATCGATGCCGGCTGCTGCAACCGCCTCCCGCACGGCGGCGCAAACAGCGCGCCAGATCTCGCTGCTCGACTGCTCGACGATGGAACCGGCTTCATGAAACAGGCTGATATTGCGCTTGGCGGAGGCAAGCATGCTGCCGGCCATATCGAACAGGCCCGCCCGGGCGCTGCCGGTGCCGACATCGACGCCGATGACATATTTGGCGCCGGCTTCCGGGGTGTGGGATGTGTCGCTCATGGTCTCTCGTTTCAGATCGCCAGGGATCGGGTTGATGGGCAGCTGTGGCCGGGGACGCTGACATTACGCGGTCGCGGCGACATGGCAAGGCGAGCACGCGCTGGCGAGCTCGCCGTCACAGCCTGCCTCCGACATTTTCCAGAATGGCGGTGAGCTCCCCTGCCCCTGTCGCGACGGCGGCGGCTCCGGCGGCATCGAGCACCCCGCGGCGGCCGGGCCTCGGATCGGCCGGATCGACGAATCCGATGGCCGTCATGCCTGCGGCCAGTGCCGCCGCCACGCCGTGAACGCTGTCGTCGATCATGACTGACTTGCCCGGACGGGCCCGGAAGCGCTCGGCGCAATGCAACAGCAGGTCGGGTGCCGGTTTCGGCCGCGAGACAGCTTCGGCGCTGAACACGCCCTCGGCGAAGGCGCTCCAGAGATCGAGCTTGCCGAGGCTGTTGCGCAGCCGCTGCATCGTGCTGTTCGATGCGACGCATTTCGGACGGTCGAGGTTGTTGACGACCTCGGCAATGCCGGCAATCGGCTTCAGCGAGCGTTCGAATTCCTCGAACAGATGGCGATGCCACTGCTCGAACAGCGCGGGCACATCGCTGATCCCGTATTCGCGCCGGCACATTTCGGCGATGATGCTTTCCGAATTGCCGGTGAATTTGACATGGGCCTCCGCCGCGCTGATCGCAATACCGGCGCCTTGCAGCGTTTCCGCGAGCGTGCGGCTGGCGATCGGCTCGCTGTCGATCAGCACGCCGTCGCAATCGAAGATCACGAGGTCGATGCTGTCCATGGCGCCTCGCGTGCCGGGATGATCGATGCGGCTATCGAGCATGCCTCACCTCCGCGCCTGCAGGGCGAGATCCGGCCGGTCCGTGGTGATCTGCCGGATCGGTTTGGCGAGCCAATATTCGAGTTCGCTCGTTTCGTTCGGAACCCAGGCGCCGAGCCGGTCAAGCGGCACGAGCTGAGTGATCTCGTCCCACTTCGCCTGAAGCAGCGACTTCTCGATCGCGATAATATCCGAGCACTGCTTCATCAGGCGGAGGCCGCTCGCAAGGCCGAGGCGCTCGGCCGACTTGGCGTCGAAGGACGACAAGGTGCGAATTCCGGGCGCGGCCTTGCGAATATCGGCAAGCACGTCGGGATGAAAGCTCGTCAGGATCGAGCGCTCCTTTAGACCAAGCCGCTCGACGGCAGCGAATGCCTTGGCCGCCAACCCCTCGTAAGGCGTCCCATCGGCAAGGGTCTTCAGTTCGATGTGAAGTTCGAGCGGCGTGGCCTTGAAGATGGCAAGGACCTCTTCCAGCGTCGGTATCGCCTCCCCGTCGCTGTCCTTGAGGCGGATTTCACGATGTTTTCCGGGTCCGAGATCGGCGACCGGCCCATGTGTATCGGTGGTGCGTTCGAGCGTCGGGTCATGAATGACGAGCATTTCGCCAGACCGTGTCAGGTGGATGTCGAATTCCACGCCGTCGACCGGCATCTGCGCAAGTTTTCGGAAGCCCGAAAGACTGTTTTCAGGCCAGAGATTGCGGCCACCGCGGTGGCCGATGATATGCACCATCGTCTGAATATCCTTGAAATCTTCGTGTTACTTTCCGGAGTCCACCAGCCCCTTGGTGAACCAGCGTTGCATGAAGAGAATGACGGCCGCGGGCGGCAGCATAACGAGCAGCGCAGCGCTCATCGCAATGTTCCAGGCAGGTGCCGAGTCGGAAACGGGAACGAGCTGCTTCAGCCCGAGGACGGCCGTTCCCATCTCCTTGTCGGTGGTGAAGAGCAGCGGCCACAAATACTGGTTCCAGCCGTAGAGAAACAGAATGATCGACAGCGCCGCGATATTGGCGCGCGACAGCGGCAGCAGGATATCCTTGAAGAATTTCAGGGGGCCGGCGCCGTCGAGCTTGGCCGCCTCGCAAAGCTCGTCGGGAACGGTCAGGAAGAACTGCCGGAACAGGAAGGTCGCCGAGGCAGAGGCGATCAGCGGCAGGATCAGCCCGGCATAGCTGTTGACCATGTTCCATTTCAGCGAGGCTTCGATGCTGTATCCGGTCAGCCGTTCGACGACGCCGGAAAGGCCGATCGTGCCGGCAAGCCAGCGGATCGGCCCGGCAGCATCGGCGACCGCTTCATAGGTTGGAATGATGCGGACCTCGACCGGAAGCATCAGCGACACGAAGATCAGCCAGAACGCCGTCATGCGGAACGGGAAGCGGAAATAGGTGACGCCGAATGCGGCGATCAGCGAGATCGCCAGCTTGCCGACGACGATGCCGGCGGTGACGATGATCGAATTCAGGAATAACTGGGAGAACTCGCCCTGCTGCCAGGCGGCGGCCAGGTTTTCGAAGAAATGCGAGCCGGGCAAGATCGGGAACGGCGCCTGCTGAACCTCCTGCAAGGTGAGCGAGCCGGCGACGAAGGCGAAGTAGAGCGGCAGGCAGACGAAAACCGCGCCGATCAACAATATGGCGTGGCAGAAGATCGATAGACCGAGATGGCGTTCGGGCATGGCTACACCTGGTAATTGACCTTGCGCTCGAGCGCGCGGAATTGAACGATGGTGAAGAGGATGGCGATCAGCATCAAAAGCACCGACTGGGCGGCCGACGAGCCGAGGTCGAGCTGCACGAAACCATCCTGATAAACCTTGTAGACCAGGCTGTTCGTCGCCCCCGCCGGACCGCCGCGGGTGACCGCGTCGATGATGCCGAAGGTTTCGAACAGGCCGTAGACGAAGTTCATCACCACGAGGAAGAAGATTGTCGGCGAGATGAGCGGAAGCGAAATGGTGAAGAAGCGCCGGACAGGCCTTGCGCCGTCGAGCTTTGCCGCCTCCAGCAGCGAGGCCGGCACGGCCAGCAATGCGGCGACGAGGAAGATGTAATCGTAGCAGACATTCTTCCAGACAGAGGCGATCGTCACCAGAAGCTGCGCATCGAAAGGACGCCGGTTCGGGTCCCATTCGAAACCGAACCCATGCAGAAGCTGCGCGACCGGCCCCACCGCCGGATTGAAGAGGAAGGCCCAGATCACGCCCGAAATGACAGGCGCGATCGCATAGGGAAGCAGGATGATGCTCTTGTAGATCCCCCTGCCCCTGATCACGAAATCAGTGGCAAAGGCGAACAGGCCGGCAAGCAGAAGCGTCGCAGCGTTCTGTGCAACGGTGAACCAGAGCGTAAACAGCGCGCTGCCGCGATATTCCGGACTGGCGAAGAGATTGTAGAAATTCGTGAGCCCGACGAAAATCTGCGTGCCGCCGAAGGGATCGACCTGAACGAAGGCCAGCGACAGCGCCTTGTAGGACGGGATGAAAAAGAAGAACAGCAGGATCAGCAGCTGCGGCGCGACCAGGCCGAAGGCAAGCCACGGCCTGTTGAAATGGGCGGACTTCAACCCGGCCTCGGAAGGCTGCGCGATCGAGCGCCCCGTCGACAGAAGATCCGGGATGCGAAGGCGCCGGGAGGCGCCTTCCATCTTTCCCAAGGTTCTACTTTGCTGCATGAAGCTGCTCATACTGGCGAAGGATCTGGTTGCCGCGCGCCGCCGCCGCATCCAGCGCCTCCTGGGGGCTCTTCTGGCCGGTCCAGACGCCCTGGATCTCTTCCACCAGAAGCGCCATCGACTGGTTATGGTTGCCGAAACGGAAGCCGCGCGAATTGTCGGTCGGCGTGCCGCGCGTGAGCTGGAGAATGGCGATCTCGCGGGTCGGGTGATCCTTGAAATAGCCCTCGGACTTGGCCTGTTCATAGGCGGCGTTGGTGACGGGCACATAGCCGGTCTGCTTGCTCCACCACACCTGCGTCTTCGGTGAGGCGAGGAAGTTCAGGAAGGCGGCGGCACCGGCATATTCTTCCTCCGACTTGCCTTTCAGGACCCAGAGCGCGCCGCCGCCGATGGTGCTGTTCTTCGGCTCGATGCCCTCCTCATGCGGCAGGAACGTCGCGCTCCAATTGAATTTCGCACCGCTTTCGACGGCAGCATGCGCCGCGGTGGAGGCCACATAGGTCGAGCAGGTGCCCGAGGTGAAGAGCTGGTCGGGCGAGAGGCCCTGCCCGGCGATCTGCAGGATGCCGGCGTCGAGCCAGGTCTTGAGGCGCGTCACCTGGCCGACCACCAGCGGACTCTTGTTGAAGATGAATTCGGTGTCGAGGCCGCCGAAGCCATTCGCCTTGGTGCCGTAAGGCTGGTCCTGGATCGCCGCGTAGTTCTCGATCAGGCTCCAGTAGAAGTCGTTCGCCAGCGCCATCTGGCACTTCGAAACGCCCTTCTCCTTGATGGCACGCAGCTGCTTGTCGAGCTCCTGCCAGGTCTCGCCCGGCTTGTCGAAACCGGCTGCCTTGAAGTGATCGGCATTGTACCAGAAGATCGGCGTCGAGCTGTTGAAGGGCATCGCCGCCGGCTTGCCGTCGACCAGATAAAAACCGGCGACCGGCGCGACGAAATCGTTCCAGTCGATCTTGTAGCCTTCCTTTTCCATCAGCTGCGGCACCGGAATGATGGCGCCGGAATTGTACATGGTCAGGAAGCCACGCTCGGCCGCCTGGATCAGCACTGGCTGCTGGCGGACGCGGTAGGCGGCCACCATCGCCGCCATGGTCTCCTCGTAATTGCCTTTGCCGATGCCGACGACCTCGTATTTGTCCTGCGAGGCATTGAAGTCGGCGATCAGCTTGTTGGTGATTTCGGCCAGGCGCCCGCCTGCCGCATTCCACCATTCGATCTTGACGCGATCGGCTGCGCTAGCCTCACCCGCAGCTGCCAATCCAAGCGTCGCCAGTGCAGCACCCGCCGCGAACGAGCGGATCGCCCGCCGCAAGCGGGCGCCCATCGAAGACTCTGCCGTCATTTCGTTTTCCTCTCCATAGCCGTTTTCGCCGACCGGCGCGCTTGCGCCGATCAACCCCTCCCAGAGTGGCGATAAAACAAGGTTGGGGTTACTTGTTACAAATGTCAATAGCGTGTTACAAATGTATGACGGCGACGAAGGAGGATGCCATGGCAGCGATCGAACTCATCGATTTGAAGAAGAATTACGGGGCGGTTCCGGCGGTGAAAGGGATCAACCTCAGTGTTGCTGACGGCGAGATGATCGTGCTGGTCGGGCCTTCGGGATGCGGGAAATCGACCCTGCTGCGGATGATTGCCGGTCTTGAAGCCATAAGCTCCGGGCACTTGAGGATCGCTGGAAACGACGTCGGCCATGTCGATCCGGCCGACCGCAACATCGCCATGGTCTTCCAGAACTACGCGCTCTATCCCCACATGACCGTTCGCCAGAATCTCGAATACGGGCTCAAGAATCGCCGCGTGCCGCGCGACGAGATCGACCGTCGGATCGCCAATGCCGCCGGCATTCTGGAGATCGGCGAGTTCCTCGAGCGGCGCCCTCGCCAGCTCTCGGGCGGCCAGCGCCAGCGCGTCGCCATGGGCCGCGCCATCGTCCGCGATCCCGCCGCCTTCCTGTTCGATGAACCTCTGTCCAACCTCGATGCGAAGCTTCGCGTACAAATGCGAGTCGAAATCCGCAGGCTGCAGCGGCAGCTGAAGACGACGAGCCTCTACGTCACGCACGACCAGCTCGAGGCCATGACGCTCGCCGACCGGCTGGTCGTCATGAACGGCGGCCGGATCGAGCAGATCGGCACGCCGATCGAGGTCTATCGCCGCCCCGAAACCGTCTTCGTTGCCGGCTTCATCGGTTCTCCGCCGATGAACCTCATCGATCTCGATGAGCTCGGCCCCTGCGACCTCCCGCTGCCGAGAGACACGGATCTCATCGGCATCAGGCCGGGCGCGGTCGATCTCGGTGCCGGGTCGGCACGCGATCTCCAGTTCGACGCTCATGTCGAATTGATCGAGACCGTTGGTGATGAGAACAACGTGCATCTGCGCATCGACGGCAGCGATAGGCGCATCGTTGCGAGCGTTTCCACCGATCAGCGGATGCAGGACGGCGACCGCATTTCCTGTCATGTGAGAAGGGATGATCTGCATCCCTTCAACCGGACGACGGGGCGGCGAACCGATTGACCTGCTGACGGCAAGCCCCTGCGATTGACAAGCGCCGGGGATTTGAGATCCATGGCGTCGAAGCGGAGGCGCAGTTTATCGCATGTCACAGAACAGAAGTGCTTCTCTTGCGCCTGTAGCGCTCCCCGACGAGCAGATGCAGGTGCGCGTCGTCTGGCTCTACTACATGGAGGGACGCACGCAGGGCGAGATCGCCGAAGCGCTGTCGACCAACCGGCTTCGCGTCAACAAGATCATCGCCGAGGCGCGCCGCTCCGGCCTCGTAACGATCACGCTCAATTCCCGGCTCACCTCCTGCGTCGCCCTGGAGCAGCAGCTGGCGGCGGAATTCAACCTCAATCGGGCAATCATCGTTCCGACGCCCGAGGATGCGGAACTCATCCCCGTCCTGCTCGGCCAGGCGGCAGCCGATTATCTCGTGCAATTGCTGAACGGCGGCAACATCCGCGGCGTCGGCGTCGGCTGGGGAGCGACGCTTCGCGAAATGGTGCGCCACATGCCGTCGCTGAGACGGCCCGATCTCTGCGTCAACTCGGTCATGGGCGGACTGACGCACGGCATCGAGATCAATACGTTCGACATTGCGAGCGATCTCGCCCGCCAGCTCAATGCCGAATGCGCCTATCTTGCAGCGCCGATCTATGCCGGCAGCCCGGAGTCGCGCACTGCGATCATCAAGCAGGATGTTTTTGAAACGGCCTTTCGCCAGATCGAGGCCAACGATGTCATCGTGCTCAGCATCGGCGACATGACCGAACGCTCGCTGCTGATGCGCTACGGCCTGCCGAGCAGCATCAATATCGAGGAACTGGTTGCAGCCGGCGCCTGCGGCGATGTTCTCGGCCAGTTCGTCGACAAGACAGGGCAGCCGATCGAACATGCGATCAACAGATGCGCGATCGCGCCCGAGCTCGAAGCGCTGCGCGCCATTCCGAACGTCATCTTCGCCTCTGGCGGCCTGAACAAGGCGCAGGCCATCGCCGCCGTGCTGCTGTCCGGTCTGGGCAACGTGCTGATCTGCGACGAAGACACGGCCCGCCAGGCGCGACAGCTTGCGCTCGATCTCAGGGCTGGCAGCGGTTCATAAAGCCGCCACGCAACCGGCGGGAACCGAAAGAGGTTCTCCCGGCGCCGCCTTGTCGATCGCGTAGAGCTTGGCGAAACCGGCATCCTCGACCAGCGTCAGGCCGCCCGGCATCAGGGCGCCGACATAACGGTCGGGAATATCGGCGTTGGCGACCAGGATAAAATCGAAGCGGCCGCGCCAGTCGGAGAGATAAGGCGCATAGGCTTTGTATATCTGCATCATCTCAGGGCAGGAAAGCACGCCGACCGATACCAGATTGCCCTCGGGAACCGCGATCTCCGACCAGGGCGGCAGAACGGTGAGCGGCTGCTTGCCTTTAGCGGTAAAGAGCGTCGGCACGAAAGCATGCGAAAAGGGCACGGCGAGCGTCGGCAGGTGCCGGAAAGTGTCCAGCCCCCAGGCGAAATGCCGGTTGGAATGGGCAAAGCCGCCGACCATCTCGGCCTCGTGCCCCAAAGGCAGTACGGCCGCACCGGCCGGCACCTTTTTGAGCACGGTCTCGAAGGCAGCGACGTCCTTCTGCGCCAGCCACCAGTTCCAGCCGATCCAGCCGGTCCGGCCGAAAACCGCGAGATTGACGACGAGCGCCATAAACAGTGCATGGCGGCGCGTCAGATTGGCAAAGGGGCACACCATCGCCATGGCGACGAGCGCCGCCATCACAGGAAAGCGCCAGCTGATCCACCCGGTGCCGAGCATGTGGAGCGGTGCGGCGCAGGAGAGAAGCAGCAGCCCGCAGGCGGCAACCGCAAGGCCCACATGCATACGGATGTCGCCTGCGCGAGCGGCGCGCGTGCAGATGAGGATCAGCGGCAGAACCAGCAGGACATCCACGACAGGCACATAGGTGGTGATGGCGGAAAGCAGGTTCATGACGATCGGGACGAGGCCATCGTTCCAGACCAGCCCGAGGCCATCGCCGCCGGCATTCGGCAAGGCGGTCGTGCGCAGATAGAGCGCAAGCGGCGGCAAGGAACAGGCGCCGATCGCCAGCGCCAGACGGCCGGCGAGCCTCATCAGCCCTGCCTTCGATCGCAAGATGTCGAAACGCCAGGAAAATTCGAGGCCGCAGACAACAGCCATATAGAAGCCGAGCGAGAAGAGGTGCATCACCGTCAAGAGCAGCGCGGCGGCAAGCCTCCAGGCAAACAGCAGCGCGAAATTTCGGCGCTGCAGCCGCAGGTCGGCGCAGGCGAAGAACAGGGCCATGCCGAGGCCGATCTGGAAGTTGATGAAGCCGCCGATCATCGTGGCGCACCAGCCAAGCGACAGCATGGCGATCTGCCAATAATGCCGGCCGCCGAAGAGCGTCCGGTGCAGACTGATCGCGCCAAGCGGCGGCAGCACGATCGCCAGGAAAAGCAGGGCTCGCGCCAGCCGGTCGGCGCCGACGAGCGGCCCTATCCAGGCTGCCAGAAGATCGATCCCGACATTGGTGAAGGTTCGGTTCCAGTCGATCGCATAGATCTCGGGAAACGGCTGATCGCCGATGCCGCCCGAAAGCAGCCAGATGCGGGCGTAGTGATTGGCGTAATCGAGAACCGGCGGAAAGGGAAAGAGCACCACCAGCGCCGCGGCGAGCGCAACGAAAGCGATGATCGCAACCGTGGAGTCTTGCCGGGCGGTCAGATCCTCAAGTCCGGCTGCCGCATGAACAGGCGCAGCAATCCGATCCATCATCCGGCCCGGCTGTTCTTTTTCGCGCGCGCTTCGCCTGGCACGAAGGCCGCATCCAGTGCTGCGCGCTTGTCGCCGGCGCCCATCTCGGAAAAAGCGGTCGGCAGCTCGGCATGTTCGCTGCCACGCAGGATCGTCTCGATCATGAACATCGGCCGCCTCTTGCTCTCCTGCACGAGACGGCCGAGATATTCGCCGATGATGCCGATGCAGATCAGCTGGATGGCGCTGAAGGCGCTGACGGCGGCCATGATCGACGACCAGCCGGTGACCGTCTCGCCCTGCAGCCAGCGCACGAAGGTATAGACGAGCAAGGCCATCGCCACACCGGCGCTGATCATGCCGAGCCATGTGGCGATGCGCAGCGGCGTCGTCGAAAAGCTGGTGATCGCATCGAGCGCGAAATTGATCATTTTGCGCAACGGATATTTCGTCGTGCCGGCAAAACGCGCGTCGCGCTCATAGGGCAGCGCCACCTGCCGGCCGCCGATCCAGCTGACCATGCCGCGGATGAAGCGATCGCGCTCCGGCATCGCCAGCAGGATATCGACGACGCGCCGGTGCATCAGCCGGAAATCACCGGTATCGCGCGGGATGGTCACGGAAGCGAGCCTGGAGAGCGTGCGATAGAACAGCGAAGCGGTGGCGAGCTTGAACCAGGTTTCGCCCTCGCGGCGCGTGCGCTGGCCGTAGACGACGTCGGCGCCGCGCTCCATGATCGGCATCATCATCAAAAGCAGTTCGGGCGGATCCTGAAGATCGGCGTCGATCAGGAGAACGCGCTCGCCCCGCGAGGCGGAAAGGCCCGCCGTCGACGCCAGCTGGTGGCCGTGATTGCGCAACAGGCGAACGCCGAGCACCTGCGGCACTTTTGCAGCCAGTTCCGAAATGATCTCCCAGGTGCCGTCGGAGGAACCGTCATCGACGAGAATGAGCTCGAACGCGTCGCCGGCAACGCTCTGCGCGGCGGCAGAGGCGCGGCGGCAGAATTCGCGCAGGCCCTCTTCCTCGTTGTGACAAGGCGCGACGATGGAAAGAAACGGTGCTTGCGTCATGCGGACGGCGGTGCCTGCTTGATGGATGGCGCCAGCCTAGCCGGGAAACGTCAAGCATCCTTTAATACAGCGGAAAGCAAGTGTATCGCGCCGGGCGCAGCGCTCTATTCGGCCGCCATCATCTCGCGCACGCCGTCGATATCGCGGGCCGGCGACGCCCCGTAGAGGCGGCTGTATTCGCGGCTGAACTGCGACGGGCTCTGATAGCCGACGCGGTGGCCGGCGGTGCCGGCATCGAGCCGCTCCACCAGCATCAGCCGGCGCGCCTCGTGCAGGCGCAGCTGCTTCTGGTATTGCACCGGCGTCATCGCCGTCACCGACTTGAAATGGTGATGGAAGGAGGACACGCTCATATTGACGCGCTCGGCGAGGTCCTCGATGCGCAGCGGCCGGGCGAAATTCTCCTTCAGCCAGGCGACGGCACGGGCGATCCTGTTGCTGTGGCTGTCAGCCGTCGCGATATTGATCAGCCGCGCGCCGTGCGGCCCGGTCAGCACGCGGTAGAGGATCTCCTGCTCGATCAGCGGCGCCATGGCGGGAATGTCGCCTGGACGATCGAGCAAGCGCAGCAAACGAACGGCGGCATCCATCAGCTCCGGCGGCGCGACGTTCACCACCATGCCGCGCTGCCCGTCGGTATCGGCGGCCGGGCGCGGAATGTCGATGCGGCTCAGCAATTCCAAGAGCTTCTCGGAATCGATTGCCAGCCCCAGGCAGAGATGCGGAACCTCGGGGCTAGCCTCGGTGACGCGCCAGGCGACCGGCAGGTCGAGCGAGGTCAAGAGATAATCCCCGGTGCCGTAGCTGATGAGCTCCGTGCCGAGCTGCAGGCTTTTGGCCCCCTGCAGCACGAAGGCAAAGCAGGGCCGGTAGCTGCTGTGCAAGGGATCGCTGGGCTTGGACCGACGGCTGACATGGAGATTGCCGATCGCGGTCGAAAACTCGCCATCGCCAGGCGCGAAGCGCATCGCGATGTCGACGATTTCCTGGTAGGGGCTGAAGGGCAAAGTCATGCGGCAACTCTTTCTGTCTGACGCCTGCTGATCGGCTCTAATCCGAAGTGGCTTCTATCTAGGTTCGCCCGGGCATTTCGAAAACGGGCCGTCCGCTCATTTTTGCAGGATCGTGCAAGAAGCTTGGAGGATTACTCTACCTCCCTCGCCGCGTTCGGGGCAATAGTGCGTCATACCGCTCAACCCCCACCTCAAAAATCGAAAAAGGAAGGTTCCATGCCTATTGCAAGAGGCTATGCCGCCACCGACGCTTCCAAGCCGCTGACCCCTTTTACCTTCGAACGCCGCGAGCCGAACGCCGACGACGTCGTCATCGACATCAAGTTTGCCGGCATCTGCCATTCTGATATCCACACCGTGCGCAACGAGTGGAAGAACGCCGTCTATCCGATCGTGCCGGGCCATGAGATCGCCGGCATCGTTTCGGCCGTCGGTTCCGCCGTCACCAAGTTCAAGGTCGGCGACCGTGTCGGCGTCGGCTGCTTCGTCGATTCCTGCGTCGGCTGCGCCGAGCGCGACCTCGACCGCGAGCAGTATATGCCGGGTCTCAGCGGCACCTATAATGACTTCGAAGCCGACGGCAAGACGAGGACGCAGGGCGGCTATTCCGACTCGATCGTCGTCAGGGAAGGCTACGTCATGTCCATCCCTGACAACCTGCCGCTCGATGCTTCCGCACCGCTGCTCTGCGCCGGCATCACGCTCTATTCGCCGCTGCGCCACTGGAATGCCGGCCCCGGGAAGAAGGTCGCGATCGTCGGCATGGGCGGCCTCGGCCACATGGGCGTCAAGCTGGGTTCGGCGATGGGCGCCGACATCACGGTTCTCTCCCAAAGCCTTTCCAAGAAGGAAGACGGCCTGAAGCTCGGCGCCAAGGAATATTACGCCACCAACGATCCGGAGACCTTCACGAAGCTCGCCGGCACCTTCGATCTGATCATCTGCACCGTCAGCGCCGAGATCGACTGGAACGCCTATCTCGGCCTGCTGAAGGTCGACGGATCCTTCGTGGTGGTCGGCGCGCCCGAGAATCCAATCCCGGTGCACGCCTTCGCGATCATCCCCGGCCGCAAGAGCATCTCCGGCTCGATGATCGGCTCGATCAAGGAAACCCAGGAAATGCTGGATTTCTGCGGCAAGCACAACATCGTCTCCGAGATCGAGAAGATCAACATCCAGCAAGTCAACGAAGCCTATGAACGCGTCCTGAAGAGCGACGTCCGCTACCGCTTCGTCATCGACATCGCCTCGCTGGCGGCTTGAGGAACAAGAGCGGCTCCTTCGGGAGCCGTTTTTTTATTGGTGGCACACCCAAGCTTCCTCATGCTGGGGTGCGCAGCCCGCAAGGCGGAGCCTTGAAGCACGAGGCTCTCTCTGTACAGGAAGCTTAAGAGTCATTCACGGCGCGGACGCGCCGTGGCTGGATTCCTGTGACGAGCACAGGAATGAGGGGAGGAGAAGTGGTGCCCCGACAGCGGATCAGCCCCTCCGCGCCACTACATCGGCCCATCCAACACCTTGTCGCGAGGACAGATTTGATGGGAGCGCCCGCCCCACCCTCCCTCATTCCTGTGCTCGTCACCGGAATCCAGCCACCGCGCGTCGGCGCGGTGAATGACCCTGCATGAGTGCGAGAACCGCTTCAACCGTCTCGCGACACGCGCTCCCCACCTCCCCGCAACCGCAGCAGATATTCCACCGGGTTGAACGGATCAGGCCCCGAACGCGGACGCAGGCGCGGCGGCCCTGATAGCGGGGCATAGTGATCGAAAGCCGTCTCCATCGTCGCTGCCCCGCTCGTCAGCCCCGGCAATTGCTGCTGGACGCTTTGAACCATCTGAGACGCCAGAGTGCCTTCCAGATGCGCCACCCCATCGGCAATCACCGAATCCGTCGTCATCGCGGCGGATTTCGCCAGCAGGGTCAGCACGCCGCCCAGGCTCTCGGCCGGCGTTTCGAGATGAAAGCGGTCGACCGGTTCGCAGAGCACGGTTTGCGCGGCCGAGAGCGCCGTTGCCAGAACCCAGGGCGTCAGCTGCCGGAAGTCGGCGGCAGTGCTGGCCGGCGAGCTATGGCGCGCCGCCGTCATCGCCACATGGCAATCGATGACCTGCCAGCCGAAAATGCCCTGCTTCAGCGTTTCGAACACGGTTTCCTCGACCGCCCGGTAAAAAGCGACGGGCATCTGGCCGACATCCACTTCGAGCGCAAAGCTGTTGCCCGCCCCGGCGGGACGCGGCTCGACCCGCAGGCCGACGGTGGCAAGAAACGGATTGGGCTCCTTGAAGAGGATCTGCAGGCCGCTTCCCGTTGCCGCCGGCCTCTCGGCCAGGATGACCGTGCTTTCCTCGAAGCTCGCCTCGAGGCCGAAATCCGCCAGAAGGGTCGATTGGATAACCTCCTTCTGCACCTCGCCGTAGAGCGATACGAAGACCTCGTCGGCATCTTCGTTCCGGTGCAGGTTGATCAGCGGATCCTGTTCGGCCATCTGGCTTAACGCCAGCCACAGCGCCGCCCTCTCCGAAGGCCGCCGGGCAAGCACGCGGGTTTCGAGCGTCGGCGGCGCGAAGTGAGCCCTTCCGGCCGCACCCCGATCGCCGCCCACCACATCGCCGATCCGGGCGCCGGCAAGCCCGCTGACGCGCGCGATCTGTCCGGCGGCAAAGCTCTCGGCGCCATGGCTGCGCCCGGCCTGAAAGAGCTGGATTGCGGTCACTCTCTCCGGGCCATTCGGCAGATCGAGATATTGCCGCAGCCGCACCGTGCCTGATGTCAGATACACATAACTCAGCTTCTCGCCGCCCCAGCCGCGCTCGATCTTGAAGATCCTGCCGGCGACCGGCCCATCCGGGTTGGGGCGCCGCTCGGGCAAGATCGCGGCGATGGCCGAGGCCAGCGCCGGCACGCCGGCGCCGGTCATAGCCGCGCCCGCGAAGACGGGATGCACAAGGCCGCGCGCCACCTGATCGGCCAGAGCGCGGCCGAGCCTTTCCCCCGTCAGGCGCTCGGGGGCGAGCACATAATCATCGAGCAGCACTTCGTCGTTTTCCCCGAGCGCCTCGCAGAGCGCCGAAAAAAGTGGCTCGTTTCCCGGGTCCAGGGCCTCCACCCCGGCAAGCTTGCTGCCGGCATTTATGACCGAAGACATGGGGATCGGCCGGACGGCCAACTGCATGGCAAGCGCCTCCATCACCTCCCCATATCGGGCGCCAAGGCGATCGACCTTGTTGATGAAGAAGACGAAGGGAACGCCGAGCCGCCGCAGCGCCCGCACCAGCACGCGCGTCTGCGCCTGCACGCCTTCGACCGCCGAAACCACGACCACCGCCGCATCCAGCAATCCCAGCACCCGTTCCACTTCGGCAATGAAATCCGGATGGCCGGGCGTATCGATCAGATTGACGGTCCTGCCGCCGATCGCAAACGACACCACCGCGGCCCGGATCGTGATGCCGCGCTGCCGTTCGAGTTCGAGCGTATCCGTCTGTGTATCGCCGCTATCGACGCTGCCTGGCTTGTCGATGACGCCGGCGTTAAAAAGCAGTCTTTCGGTAAGGCTAGTCTTGCCTGCATCCACATGGGCGAGGATGCCCAGATTCATAGTGCGCATGAACCACCATCTTCTCAGAAATTCGGATGTGATTTTCGTGAGAAGTGACTCGGCGCATTGGAACCTCTGTCCGTTGTTACGGCTGGATACGATGCCCCAGGTGGTGGGCAGACGCGGGCGGGATGCTAAGGGCGTGTGGGGAGATGTGTCAAGGTTTGGCGTGCGCGCCGGGCACACCGATCAGCCCTCATGGTAAGGAGGCCCATAGGCCGTCTCGAACCACGAGGGCGGGTGGCTGGGCGGCACGCGATATCGCCGGTAGAGATTAGGCATCCCCCGCCCTCATCCCTGTGCCCTCAGGGCTTCGCCCAAGGGATGTCACAGGGTTCCAGCAAGCCCAAGTCCTGGGCGCGAAAGACCTTCGTTCATGGAAGTCATTCACGGCGCGGACGCGCCGTGGCTGGATTCCTGTGACAGGCACAGGAATGACGGAGGAGAGGTACGCCGTGTGGCACCCCTCTCCCGCTGTCTTCCAACTTGAGCCTACCCCTCCTCCCACATCGTCTCCCGCTGCGTGATCAGCCGGGCGCTGTGCTGGCCGCTCAGATAGATCCACAGCCAGTTCCAGGCGACGGCAAAGCGCGAGCGGGTGCCGATCAGGAAGTAGATATGGGCGATGCCCCAGATCCACCAGGCGATCCAGCCCTTGAGCTTGATCCGGCCGAAATCGATGATCGCCGCACTCTGGCCGATCGTTGCCAGGCTCCCCTGATGCCAATATTTGAAAGGCGCAGGCGCCGGTTTGCCGGACAGGCGGGCGCGGATGACTTTTGCCACATAGCCACCCTGCTGCTTGGCGGCGGGCGCTATGCCAGGCACGGGCTTGCCATCCTCTCGCATGACAGAGGCCGTATCACCGATAATGAAGACATCAGGCAGGCCCGGCGCGCTCAAATCCTTCTCGACGATGGCGCGCCCTGCACGGTCGGCCGGAATATCGAGCCACCGCGCCGCCGGTGAGGCGGTGACGCCGGCCGCCCAGACGATCGTGCGGCTGGGCGTGAAAGTCTCGCCTATTCGGACACCGTCGGCGCTGCACTCGGTGACCGGCTTGCCGAGAAGCACCTCGACCCCCAGTTTCTCCAGCGCCTTTTGCGCATAGGCCGAAAGCTCTTCGGCGAAGGTCGGCAGCACCCGCGGGCCGGCCTCGACGAGCACCACACGGGTCTTGCGCGTATCGATATTGCGGAACTCCTTCGGCAGCGTGAAATGCGCGAGCTCGGCGATGATCCCGGCGAGCTCGACCCCGGTCGGCCCGGCGCCGACAATGGTGAAGGTCAGAAGCGCGTCGCGCACGGCGGGATCGGCCTCCATCTCCGCCTTCTCGAAAGCGAGCAGCACGCGGCGGCGGATCGTCGTTGCATCCTCAAGCGTCTTCAGACCCGGCGCCACCGGCTCCCATTCGTCACGGCCGAAATAGGCATGCGTCGCCCCGGTCGCCAACACCAGCGTGTCATAACCGAGAGTCATGCCGTTGCGTAACGACACGGTCTTGGTGCCGCTATCGACACCGGTGACCTCGCCGAGCAGCACCGTCACGTCGGGCCGGTCGGCATAGAGGCGGCGGATCGGCCAGGCGATCTCCGAAGTGGAGAGAATGGTCGTCGCCACCTGATAGAGCAGCGGCTGGAAGAGATGATGATTGCGCCGGTCGACGAGCGTGATCTTCACGCCTGCGCCCTTCAACCCGTTGACCAGCTGCAGCCCGCCGAAACCGCCACCGACAACGACGACCTGATGATCGCTCATGACCTGCCCCTTTTGCGCCATTTCGCTGAAGGCCAATGTGGCTTTTGCAGCGAATGTTGCAACCACCGTTTCGGCATGCCTGCCCTGCGCCGCCGGCAGTCGAGGCGACGCAGGATTATTGGCTTCTCGTCCAATTGGACCGAGCGAAACCTGTGAAGCGGAAGTCACGCGGAATTATCACTGCCCAGACCGGGTTGCGGTTGGGTTCACATAGACATGGCGCAGACGCGTAACCTGCCGATCAATAGGGACCGATGCACTGGCGACGGGGTCCGTAATAGGGCTGGAAGGTATTGTCGTAAGCCCTGTACGAACGATAGCGCGCATAGCACCAGGCCTCGTGGTTTCCCCTTCCGTAATACGCAGGCGATGCATAGGTGCGGTAGGGCGGGCTATAATAGCGGCCATAATAACGGTAGGGCGGACCATAATAGCGGTATGGCGAACCGTAGTAGCGGTACGGCGAGCCATAATAGCCGTAGGGCGAACCGTAATAGGAGCCATAGCGAGGCTGTGCCAATGCGCTGCCGATGATCGTGCTGACAGCTAGACCACCCAAAGCCCAGCCCAAATCCGCTCCACGACGATGATGGCGGTGACCGCGCCATCGCACATGCTCTATCTGCTGCTGAGCTTCGATCCGGGGCGGATTGATAGCCGGAAATGCCTGGGCCGGGGTGACGCCGGAGCTACCGATGATCAAGCATAACGCGGCGACAGTTAGCTTTCTCATGACTGTCCTCCTCTACTCCTCAGGAGGAGGACACATCTTCCCCCTCTTGAACCAAAGGTGAACGCAATATGTCGAAAATCGTTCCGTATCGGGGCAAATAATTGCCATCGGTGACGCTGGCGCTATCACTTCGCCAGGCAATCGAGCCGTGCTTTTTCCAGGATATTATAGACTTGCCTTATGCTGTGCGGGACGCCCGGACCAGAGCAGTTTATCTCCTGGCAGGACATAGCTATGAATATCGCTGTTGCGCATAATATCGCAGCCCTCGAAATACCGGCTTACCGCGCGTAGCCCACGGGTATCGCCATTCCATGTTTCAATTCTTCCATCGAGATCGACGCTGAAACGTCGAAGAGTTCCAGCTTGCGCACGATCTGCTTATAAATCACGTCGTAATGCTCGACGCGCGGCAGCACGATCTTCAGGATGTAATCGTGGTTTCCGGTCAGCCGGTGCGCCTCGACGATCTCGGGGATGTCGCTGATGATCCGACGGAAGGCTTCCGTCCATTCGTCGGAATGGTGGGCCGTCTTGACGAGGGCGAAGACCGTTGTCGGCACGCCCATGCGTTCGCGGTCCAGCACGATGATGCGCCGAGCGATATGGCCGCTTTCTTCCAGCCGCTGAATGCGCCGCGAGCAGGCCGAGACCGACAGCGCCACGCGCTCGGCGAGATCGGTCACGGATATGCCGGCATTTTTCTGCAGCATGTCGAGAATGCGTCTGTCACGATCATCAAGCATGGTGTGAAATGAACCCTGCGCTCTCAATTTGCGCCAATCGGCCAATCGATGCAAAATAATAGCACGTTTTCCTCATAAAGGACAAACAATGCAAACACGCCGCGCGACCATTGCGGCATCATTTTCGAAACTCGAAGCATGGGAGCACGAAGAGATGGAAACGATCGGCCTGATCGGCGGCATGAGTTTCGAAAGTTCGGCGGTTTACTACCGCCTGGTCAACGAGATGGTGCGCGCGCGCCGCGGCGGCCTCGCCTCGGCCGAACTCATTCTGCATTCGGTCAATTTCGAGGAGATCGTCGCGCTTCAGAAGGCCGGCGACTGGGCTGGAGCGGCCCGCCGTCTCGGCGAGGTGGCCGAGCGCCTGCAGGCTGGCGGCGCCGGCTGCATCTTGATCTGCACCAACACCATGCATCTGATCGCCGATAAGGTCGCGGCAAAAATCTCCGTACCGCTGATCCATATCATCGACGAGACGGCGAAATCGCTGCATGCCGCCGGCCACAAGCGGCCGCTGCTGCTTGCGACCCGCTACACGATGGAGCACGGCTTCTACGCCGAGCGGATGAAAAGCCTTGGCCTCGACATCATGGTGCCCGACGCCGCCGACCGCACCACCGTGCACGACATCATCTTCAACGAACTCTGCGCCGGCAAGGTGCGCGACAGTTCGCGCGAGAAGCTGATCGATATCATCGACCGCGCCGTGGAGCACGGCGCCGACAGCATCATCCTCGGCTGCACCGAGATCTGCCTGATCCTCGATCCCGACCGCCTGCCGCTGCCGGGCTTCGACACCACCGCAATCCACGCAAGGGCGGCGGTCGATTTCGCCCTTGGCACGGAGGATGCGGAGGCGGAAGAGGCTGCGTGAGGCATCTATAATTTAGTTGACTCAGTCAACTAAATGCATGACAAATGTCTTCATGCGGAGATCTTTTGTCAGTTTGTTGGCACGTCGGCCACCCCTCCTTCCGTCATGCTCGGGCTCGTCCCGAGCATCTGCCTCCGTTCGATAGGGCAGCAGATCCTCGGCACAAGGCCGAGGATGACGGCGAGCGAGGAGCGGGCTTGTCAACAATCTGGCGAGGTCTCCCTCTGGAGATCACCATGTCCGATACCGCCCTCATCGAAACCGCCCGCGATTTCAACCGCTTCTATACGAATTTCCTCGGCCTGCTGAACAAGGCATATCTCGACTCACCCTACACGCTGACGGATGCCCGCATTCTCTTCGAGATCGGCTCGCATGAGGGCGTCAGCGCCACCGCACTTGCCCGCGACCTGCATCTCGATCCGGCCTATCTCAGCCGCATCCTCAAGCGTTTCCGCGCCGAGGGACTGATCGAAACCAACCCCGATCCGGCCGATTTGCGGAGCCAGATCATCACTGTCACCGAACGGGGACATGCGCAGTTCGAGGAACTCGGCCGGCGCGCCAATGCGCAGATCGCCGCCCGTTTCGACACTCTTGCGACCGGCGAGCCACAGGCGGTCGTCTCCGCCATGAACAGAATCCGCGCCCTGCTCGACCCGGCCGCCAAGCCCGCCCCCGCCGTCATCCGCGCCCACCGCGCCGGCGATATCGGCTGGATCGTTCATAGCCAGAGCCGCTTTTACACCGAGGAATATGGCTGGGACCTGCGTTTCGAGGCGCTGGTCGCCGAGGTCGCCGGCAAATTCCTCGCCAATTTCGATCCCGAGAAAGAATATTGCTGGATCGCCGAACGCGGCGGCGTCAATGTCGGCTCGGTCCTCGTCACCAATGGCGCCGATGGCATCGCCAAGCTGCGGTTGCTCTATGTCGACAAATCGGCCCGCGGCCTCGGGCTCGGCAAGCTGCTGGTCGACGAATGCATCCGCTTCTGCAGGCAGAAGGGCTACCGCGAGCTTTCGCTCTGGACCAACGACATGCTGGAGACCGCCCGCGCCATCTATATCAAGGCCGGCTTCCGGCTTGTCTCCGAGGAGAGACATCGCATGTTCGGCCCGGAAGCCAACGGCCAGAGCTGGGTTCTCACCCTCTGAATTTGCTGCGTCGCAAAGTTTCGCTTGATTTGGAAACGATCATTTCCTAATTAGCTGGACATGAACGCAACGCACCTTCACGAGAAGACCCGAAGCCGCGGACGCCCGCGGGAATTCGACGCGGAGGCTGCACTCGATGCCGCCCTGCGCGTTTTTTCCGAACGCGGCTACCACGCCGCCTCGATCAGCGAGCTTACCGAAGCCATGGGGCTTGCCGCCGGCAGCGTCTACAAGGCGTTCGGCGATAAGCGCGGAATCTTCCTCGCCGCCTTCGACCGTTATCGCGCCGTGCGCCGCGGCCTGCTCGACGCCAGGCTCGCCGGCGCCGAGCGCGGCCGCGACAAGCTCCATGCGCTGATCACCTTCTTTGCCGGCTCGTCCCATGGTGAAATCGGCAGGCAGGGCTGCCTCGTCGTCGGCAGCGCCGGCGACCTCGCTCTCTTCGACGAGGAGGCGGCCGAACGCGTCGCCACCGCCTTCATGACCGACGAGACGCTTTTGGCCGACCTGATCCGCCTCGGTCAGTCCGACGGCTCGATTTCTTGGGATCTCGATGTTTCCGCCACATCGCTGGCGCTGCTCTGCCTCACCAAGGGCATGCGCGTCATCGGCAAGACGGGCCGCAGCGGCGAAGAAATGGCGGCCGCCGCCGAAGCCGCGATGAAACTGGTGACATGACATTCCCCCGGAGTGCCCGCCACTCCGGGGAGTGCTCGCACTCCCCGGAGTTGGCACCCTTGGGCCGCGGCAGGAAACGGGTGGCCGGCGGCAAGACGATTTGCGACTAATCCTTTCAATACCGGAGTTTCTGATGAGCATTTCAGCCACTACGCCGGATAATGCCATTCCACGAGCGCTATCCCCCTGGCTCACCTTTCTTTTCGCCGCCGCCTGCGGGCTGGTGGCGGCCAATCTCTATTATGGACAGCCGCTGGCCGGGCCGATCAGCGCCGATCTCGGCTTCACGCCGGCCGCAATAGGGCTGATCGTCACGCTGACGCAGATCGGCTACGGCCTCGGCCTGCTGCTGATCGTGCCGCTTGGCGACCTCACCGAAAACCGCCGTCTGGTGCTGCTGCTGATTGCCGTCTCCGCTCTCGCCCTGATCGGGGCCGCGCTGTCTTCGACGCCGGCCATGTTCCTCACCGCCTCGCTGTCGATCGGTCTTGCCTCGGTCGCCGTCCAGGTGCTCGTGCCTTTCGCCGCCAACATGGCGCCGGATGCGACGCGCGGCCAGGTCGTCGGCAATGTCATGAGCGGCCTGCTCTGCGGCATCATGCTGGCCCGCCCCTTCGCAAGCTTCGTCGCCGAGGCGTCGTCCTGGCACATGGTCTATTACGTCACCGCGGCGCTGATGCTCGTGCTTGCCGTCGTCCTGCGCGCCAACCTGCCGGTCCGTGTGCCGAAGACGAAGCTCGGCTATGGTGAACTGCTTGCCTCCATGGCGCATCTGGCGCTGACCTCGCGGGTGCTGCAGCGCCGCGCCCTCTACCAGGCCGGCATGTTCGGCGCCTTCAGCCTGTTCTGGACGACGACGCCGCTGCTGCTTGCAAGCCCGGCCTTCGGCCTGACACAGAACGGCATCGCCCTCTTCGCGCTTGCGGGGGCGGCCGGCGCCGTCGCCTCGCCGATCGCCGGCCGGCTTGCCGATCGCGGCATGACGAAGATCGCCTCGACGATCGCCATGCTGCTCGGCATGGCCTCCTTCCTGATCAGCCATTTCGCCGCCGACGGCTCGCTCACCGCGCTGATCCTGCTGACCGTCGCGGCGATCATGCTCGATTTCGGGGTGACGACCAACCTCGTCTGCGGCCAACGCGCCATCTATGGCCTGAACCCGGAACATCGCAGCCGGCTGAACGGCCTCTTCATGGCCACCTTCTTCGCCGGCGGCGCGCTCGGCTCGGCGCTCGGCGGCTGGGCCTATGCGACCGGCGGCTGGACGATGACCGCCTGGATCGGCTTCGCCTTCCCGGCGCTCGCCTTCCTGCTGTTCCTCACGGAACGGCGCGGGAAGCACGTCTAACTGTCGGCACCATCGAAACGCGCCCGGGCGGCACGGACGAAATCATGATTTGCCTCGGCCCAGTTCAAAAGCTGCGACAGCGGCTGGTAGAGCGAGCGGCCGAGATCGGTCATCGAATATTCGACGCTCGGCGGCTTGGTCGGGAAGACCTCGCGGGCGATATAACCGTCCCTCTGCAGATCGCGCAGCGTCTGCGTCAGCATGCGCTGCGAAATGTCGGGAAGCATCCGTCTGAGTTCGCCGAAGCGGCGGGGCTCGGCCGCCAGCACCTCGAGCAGCAGCGTCGACCACTTGCCGCCGATCTGCTGCATCATGTCTCGGACCGGACAATTGGAAAAATCGAGGCCGGCGAGATCGATCTCGCGCCGCGCCCCCGGCATCCTGTTCTTCAGACTGAGGACTGCGCCGCTCATCTGTTGGTTCCTTTTTGGTAACTTACAGCCGAAAAGCTGCCTCCTTTACACGGTGAAGTCAATTCCTATTCTAGAGTTAGTCTCTTTTTGAGACCAACGACCAACGCAGAAGGAAACGACTTCATGAGCGAAACCATCCTGGTCACCGGTGCTGCCGGACAGCTCGGCCAGCGCGTCATCCACCATCTCCTCGAGACCTATAAGGTCGCCCCCGGCGCGATCGTCGCTGCCACCCGCAATCCGGAAAAGCTCGCCGAACTCGCCAGCAAGGGCGTTCTCAGCCGCAAGGCCGATTTCGATGACGCGGCCGGCCTGGAACAGGCCTTCGCCGGCATCGACCGGCTGCTGATCATCAGCACCGATGCGCTCGACACCCCCGGCAAGCGCCTCGCCCAGCACAAGGCCGCCGTCGCCGCTGCCGTCAAGGCCGGCGTCAAGCACATTGCCTACACCTCGATGCCGGCGCCCGACAATTCGCTCGTCACCTTCGCACCCGACCATCTCGGCACCGAAAACGCCATCAAGGCAAGCGGCATCGCCTACACAATCTTCCGCAACGCCTGGTATCACGACAATTACATGCACAGCATGCCGCACAACCTGCAGGGCGGTAAATGGTATAGCGCCACCGGCAACGGCAAGGTCGCGAACATCTCGCGCGACGATTGCGCGCTCGCGATCGCCGCAGCCCTTGCCTCTGCCACCGCGGAAAGCGCCACCTACACGCTGACCGGCGCGGTGTCGCTCGCCAACCGGCAGATCTCCGCCATCATCTCCGAAGCATCAGGCAAGCCGCTCGAAGTGGTCGACGTCAATGACGAACAGCTCGGCCAGGGCATGCGCGGCGCCGGCCTCCCCGGCTTCATCGCCGACATGCTGGTCTCCGCCGACGCCAACATTCGCGCCGGCAATTTCGACATCGTCACCGGCGACTTCACCAAGCTGACCGGCAAACAGCCGCAGCCGCTGAAGGATTTCTTCGTGGCGCATAAGGCGGCGTTGACGACGGCCGGAGCTGGCGGGCACTGATAAGATTGGGGTGGCGACTGGCGTCACCCCTCTGGCCTGCGGGATGAGTCATTCACGGCGCGGACGCGCCGTGGCTGGTTCCTGTGACATCCCTTGGGCGAAGCCCTGAGGCGCACAGGAATGAGGAGGGTAAATTGAGCGCCTTCGCCGGAATTCCCGTCGCCATTGACACAGCGGTTGTGGGGAAGCACGACCTCTCCACCCTCATTCCTGTGCGCCTCAGGGCTTCGCCCAAGGGATGTCACAGGAATCCAGCGCGCCCAAGTCCTTGGGTGCAGGAGACTCAAAACGCGCTATATCCCTCACGGCCAACGCCGGGCCTCCCTCCACCGTCAAGAGCAGAGAGAAACGTCTTCCTCAAATCACCTGCCCGCAAGCCCGGCAGAACCGGCGCACTGTCTCGGCCATGCCATATTCCAGCGCATCGGCGGTCAACCCATGGCCGATCGAGACTTCGGCAAGCGCTGGAATGCGCTTAACCAATGCCGGCAGGTTCGCGACCGTCAGATCGTGACCGGCATTGACGGCTAGCCCGATGGCGAGCGCTGCATCCGCTGTCTTGCCGAGCGCTTCAAGGATCGGCGCTGCTCGTTCCGGCGCGTCGTAGCAGCCGCCATAAGGGCCGGTATAGAGTTCGATCCGGTCGGCGCCCGTCGCTTTCGCCAGCTTTACCGCTTCCGCATCCCCGTCGCCGTCGGCAAACAGCGACACCCGGCATCCCATCATCTTCAGCCGCGCGACGACATCGGTGAGGAACGCCTCGTGCTTGCGAAAATCCCAGCCATGATCGGAGGTCGCCTGCGCGGGATCGTCGGGCACCAGCGTCACCTGCTCGGGCGCAGCACCGGCGCAGAGTTCGAGGAACTCCTCGGTCGGATAACCCTCGATGTTGAACTCGGCCGCGGGAAATTCGTCGTCGATCAGGTTGCGGATGACCGGCAGGTCGGAAAAGCGGATGTGGCGCTGGTCGGGACGCGGATGCACCGTCAGCCCGCTGGCGCCGGAGGCAAGGGCGATTCGGCCGAGGGCTTCGACGCTCGGCCACGGCAGGTCGCGCCGGTTGCGAAGCATGGCGACGGCGTTGAGGTTCACGGAGAGCTTGGCGGGCATGGCGGGCATCCATCGGTCACGAAACGAGAGGCCCTGCTTTTAAGCCAAGTGTTGCGCGATGGCCAACGAGATTCGCAGATGGATGCGATGCCTTTTGCTGATGAAAGCCCTAGCATTTCCGCCCGGCAGCGGCCGCGTGCGTACCGCAAACAGTATTTCGCGTCGCCTTTCGAGACGACCGCCAGCCATTGCAGCGCAGCGCATGTTTTTCCGCACAGCAGCACGCAAACCCCGCGCGAAATGCCCTCGCGTTGCTATCCCATTTAAAAGAGATTATTTTTAGCACTTATAAAAAAGATCGTTCACGCATAACGTGGACATTGTGTCGCGTAAACGTAAGCCGCGTATTGCTTCTTTCCCATCGATAAGACCGCCTAGAGGAAACCCCACTCGCCGCGCCCGGGAAGCAACTGGCAAATCCGCATGAGGTGCAACAAGATGCCCTAGGAGGGTTCATGCCAGACGGTTCCAAACGCCTGTTTGCTGCCGCCGGTTTCGCTTCGGAGGCCCGGTCGAAATACCGGTTCCTGCCTTCGGCCGCGCTGCCGCCGGATCTACCGGAAGGTCCGGTACCGATTGCCGATATGGCCAACGCATTCGGCGTTACGCACAGGACGCTGCATTTCTACGAAGAGAAGGGATTGATTTCGGCCAATCGCATCGGCCTGATGCGGGTCTACGGCCAGGACGACGTCATGCGCATGGCTGTCATCACCGTCTGCCGCGAGACGGGCATGCCGATTGCCGTGATCCAGGAATTGATGGACGAGCTTCGCAAAGCCGATTCGCAGGAAGGGGCCGAGGCAATGTTCCGCGAAGCCCTGCAGGTGCGCAAGCGCGAGCTGACGGCGGAGATGTCGACGCTGCACCGCCAGCTCCAGCAGGTCGGCGATCTTCTCGATTACGATGGCGGCATCGAAACGCAACCGCTCAACGACAATCAGGATAACTCCAGTCTGACGCCGCAGGAAAGGCGTTGCCTGGAACTGATGGCGGAAGGCTACTCCACCCAGCGCATCGCCCGGGCACTCGACCTGAAACACGACGAGACGAGGGATCTCGAAGCCGGAATCATTTTGAAGTTCCGCGCCAACAACCGCTTCCAAGCCATCGCCAAGGCCGTCCTGCTCGGCATCGTGCAAGCCTGACCCGCATCAAGCCCGACGGCCGCCACCGTCCCCCTCCCCGCCAAAACCGGGTTCAGCGCACGATTGTCAGGGTCTCGGCCGCGCGCGTGATCGCGGTATAGAGCCAGCGTTCGCGCGTATCGCGAAAGGCCCAGCTCTCGTCGAAGAGCACGACGTCGTTCCATTGCGAGCCCTGCGCCTTGTGAACGGTCAGCGCATAGCCGTAGTCGAACTCGTCGTAGCGCTTGCGGGTGTTCCAGGGAATCTCGCCTTCGACATCCTCGAAGGCCTGTTTCAGAAGCTTGATCTTGGCCGCCCCGCGATCCATGTCGTCGTCCTCGGGGCGGACGAGCAGATTGATGCCGGGTTTCGTCGTTTCCTTCGACGAGGTCATCACCTGCCACAGCGAGCCGTTGAGCAGGCCCTTGGCCGGATCGTTCCTCAGGCAGACGAGCTTGTCGCCGGTCTGCGGATAATCGGCGTTAAAACCCTTCAACTCCCGCAGGCGCTGGTTGTAGCGCCGCCGCGTCCGGTTGGTGCCGACGAGCACCTGGTCGGCATCGAGCACCAGCTGCTGCGTCACCTCGCTCTTCGAAATAACCTTCGCCGTTCCGTAATCGCCATACATCACCTCGTTGCCCTCGCGCACCTGCATGGCGAGCTTGATGATCGGATTGTCGCGCGCCTGGCGGTGAATATCGGTGAGGAGGTAATCCGGTTCCTGATTGGTGAAGTAACCGCCACCCGACACCGGCGGCAGCTGGCCGGGATCGCCGAGCACCAGAATCGGCGTGCCGAAGCTCATTAGATCCTTGCCGAGCGCCTCGTCCACCATCGAGCATTCGTCGACGATGATCAGTGCGGCTTTCGCGACCGGGCTCTGCCGGTTGATCGAAAACATCGGCGCGATCGAGGTCTTGCCGGTTTCCTCGTCCTCCACCGCCTCCTCGCCGCGCGGCCGGTAGATCAGCGAATGGATCGTCCTGGCATTGGAGGCGCCGCGCGAGCGCAGCACCTGCGCGGCCTTGCCGGTGAAGGCGGCAAACAGTACATCGCCGTCGACATTTTCGGCGAAATGCCTGGCAAGCGTCGTCTTGCCCGTCCCGGCATAGCCGAACAGGCGAAAGAGCGGCGAGCGCCCTTCATTCAGCCATTTCGAAACAGCCTTGAGGGCTTCGTCTTGTTGCGGCGCAAATTGCATAGCCCGGCGACTTGGCAGGATTCGCAGCTGTTAGGCAAGGCGGAAACTGACGCGGCACGACCAGATTGACGGAGGGATGACCTACTTCATTAACTGCATCCAAGGTAGCACCAGTGACAAGCGTTGCAAAATCCTGCAAAGAGGTCTCCCCACGGTTGTGCTGTAGAATAAGATGATATCGCTCAAGAAAACTGCCTTTGCGTGCGCTGCCTTGGTTGGCGCGATCGGGATTGCCGCTGTGTTGGTTCCCGCTAAAGCCTCTTTCGCGCGAAAACCCATCGAAATTTTTCCAAGGGAAACGAGCGAAACATGCCGGGATGGGCGTGCCACGCTTTATGATCAGTGTTCTGATCAGGTCCAGATTTATCGAATGGCGGTGGCGAAGGCAGCTGCGGAGCACAAAACCGTGCTGGTCTCCTTCGGTGCTGAATGGTGCATATGGTGCCACGTCTTCGACGCCTATATCCATGGCGAGACGGATAAATTCACCTATCGCTTTGGCAGCCCGAGCCAGCCTGTACCCAGCCATACCGCAACACTTTACGAACGTCCGCCTTCCGATATCTCAAAAAGCGCCGAACGGCTTAACGCCTATGTGGCGGACAATTTCGTCGTGCTTCACATCGATCAGCAATATGCGAATGGCATGGATGTGCTCAACCTGACGGATGCCGCCGAACATCTCGGTTCTGGCATTCCGTTTATCTTCACCCTCGACCGAGACGGCAAATTCGCCGCCGAGCTTGTGCACGACACCGTCGAAGTGCGCCGAGACAGCGCCAACTGGTACAGAGGCTATGAGCGCGACAGGCTGCTGACCTCGCTGACTGCGATGCGCAACAAGGCTCAAGTTGCTTCTCCACTCGATACGCGAGTCGGGCAATAGGCCAATCCATCCGCCTCAATGCGAAGGCAATTTAATCGGGCCTTCCGGCGCAGGCTCAGCCGCTCGCGCACATGGACGGGTCCTGCGCCATGGCGCCGATGAGAAAATCCAGCACCGTCTTGACGCGTAGCGGCATGTTGCGCCGCGAGGGATAGACAACGGTGACCGGCAGCCGGCTTGGCTGATAGTTCTCCATCACGGGGATCAGCCGGCCGGCGGCGATATCAGGCCCGGCGATGATGTGCGAGAGCACCGCAAGACCCGCTCCGCCAAGGGCCGCCCGGTGAATGGCCACCGCATTGCAGGCGGTCAGCCGCGGCGAAATCCTGACCGATATGTCTTCCGAGCCATTCGAGAAGGACCAGCTATTGGCCTCGCCTGCCCTGTTGTAGCACAGGCATTCATGGTCCTTGATATCTCGGGGCGTGCACGGGGCGGCCTTGCGCGCGAGATAGGCGGGAGACGCGACGAGGAAGGCGGTCGTCCAGCCGATCCGCCGACAGACGAGGCTGCTGTCGGCGACCGGGCCGAGACGCACTTCGAGATCCAAGCGCTCCTCGATCATGTCGGAGCTTTGCTCCCTGAAGAGAAGCTCGACCGAGAGTTTCGGATGGGCGGCTAAGAAATCGCCGAGCCGCTCGCTGAGATAGAGGCCAAGCGGCGCTGGAACGCTGAGCCTGACCTTTCCGGACGCCATGGCGCCCTCAGAGCCGGCCGCATCGCCGAGTTCCTCCACCGCCTCAAGGATCCTGAGCGCCATCGGCAGCATGCGCTCCCCTTCCGCCGTCAGCGACAGGCCGCTCGTCGTACGATGCAGGAGGCGGGTGTTGAAATGGCTTTCGAGGGACGCAACCTGCCGCGAAACCGCCGGCTGCGTCACATCGAGATCATGCGCCGCCGCTGAGAACGAACCGGTCTCTGCGACGCGTTGGAAGGTCCGCAATGCCGAAACGATATCCATCCCTGCCCCCTCATACTTTTGCGCATAGGCATTATGCAGGCAAACTAGGTGAGAATGGCTTTACAGTCCAGCAATTAAGGATATCTTTTATCCATAAGGATATTAAATGTCCTTAATTGAGGAGAAACGACATGACCCAGCGATTGAATTACGCCCAGCAGTCCCCCGAACTTTTCAAGAAATTCATGGAATTCAGCATGGCGCTGAGAAGCAGCGTCATCGATGAGAAGCTGCAGGCCCTTATCGAGATCCGCGCCTCGCAGATCAACGGATGCGGCTTTTGCCTTGATATGCATGTGAAGCAGGCAAAGATCCATGGTGAGAGCGAGCTCCGACTCTATCACGTCGCCATCTGGCGGGAATCGAACCTGTTCGTTCCCCGCGAGCGCGCAGCCCTTGCCTGGACCGAAGCGCTGACCAAGCTGCCCGAAGGCGGCGTTCCCGACGAAATCTATGAGCGCGTGCGCGGCCAGCTTTCGGAGAAGGAAATCTCCGACCTGACCTTCGTCGTCATGGCCATCAATGCCTGGAACCGGGTCAATGTCGGCTTCAAGACCGTGCCCGGCTCGGCCGACAAGGCCTACGGCCTTGACAAGGCTGGCCTGAACTAACTCACGCAATTCATTGAGAAGATTCAGCTTTGACGCTGCCGCATGCCGGCAGCGAATGGAGATCTGTTATGAAAATCGTCGTCATCGGCGGAACCGGCCTCATCGGTTCGAAGACTGTCGAACGCCTGCGCACGCGCGGGCACGAGGTGATCGCCGCCTCGCCGAACTCCGGCGTCAACACGGTCACCGGAGAAGGTCTGGCGGAAGCGCTGACGAGCGCCGACGTCGTGCTCGACCTCGCCAATTCGCCCTCCTTCGAGAATAAGGCCGTGCTCGAATTCTTCGAGATGTCGGGCCGCAATCTTCTCGCCGCCGAAAAGACTGCCGGCGTGAAGCACCATATCGCGCTTTCCGTCGTCGGCACCGAACGGCTCCAGGACAGCGGCTATTTCCGCGGCAAGCTCGCCCAGGAACAGCTGATCAGGGCATCGGGCATTCCCTATACGATCGTGCATTCGACGCAGTTCATGGAATTCCTGAGCGGCATCGCCCAGTCGGGCACCGTCGGCCAGACGGTTCGCTTATCGCCCGCCTATGTGCAGCCGATCGCTTCCGACGACGTAGCCGACGCCATGGCCGACGTGGCGCTCTCCGCCCCAGCCAACAAAACGATCGAAATATCCGGCCCGGAACGGGTCCGGCTCAGCGAGCTCGTCGCCCGCTATCTCAAGGCGACGAAGGACCCGCGGATCGTCGAGGCCGACGCCGAGGCGAAATATTTCGGCGCCAGGCTGAACGACCAGTCCCTCGTTTCCGACGACGACCCGCGCCTCGGCTCGATCACCTTCGAGCAGTGGTTCGCCACATCCGTCCGGCCGAAGTGATCGGCCTCCTCCCCCTGCCAACAAGGAGATTCCCATGATCAAATCATCGTTCCTCGCCGCCGCCCTCGCCTTTCTGGCAGCCACCGGCGCTTCCGCCCATGACAGCAGCAAGTCCGCCAAGGTAACGCGCGTCTATGAGCACGAACTGCCGAACGTGCCGGGCAAGAGCATCAAGGGCGTGCTGGTCGAATACGGGCCCGGCGGCTTCTCCGAAGGCCACACCCATCCGGACTCGGCATTCATCTACGCCACCGTGCTGGAAGGATCGATCCGCAGCCAGGTCAATGACGGTCCGATCAAGACCTATCAGGCCGGCGAGAGCTTCTCGGAAATGCCTGGCGACCGCCATGACGTCAGCGCCAATGGCAGCGAGACGCAGCCGGCTCGCCTGCTCGCTGTCTTCGTCGTCGACACCGACCAGAAAGAATTGACCTATCCCCTCAAGAAGTAGGCAACCTCCAAGCCTGTCCGCGCGGGACCGATGCTTGCGCGGACAGCCGACATGCTCAATCATGTGCCGCCCGCCCTCCCGGAGACAGAGAGATGATCTACGACGCGCTCTTCGGCAAGCCACTGAATTCTCTCATTGCAGTCGGCTTCGCCGGCATCGTCGTCTGGTATTTCCTCTCCAGCCAGCGGCCGACGACGCGGCTGGTGGTGCAGATCCTGTTCTTCGGCGTGATGACGCTGATCCTCATCGGCAGCGGCATCGAACCTCACCGGTTTCAGGGATATGAGACGCAGGACCCTCAGGCCCTGCTCGTCATTCTCGCCAAATCGCTCTGGTGGGTTCACCTGGCATGGGCCGTCATCGGTTTCATCCGGCTCTATCTGGTGCTGGAAGGCAGCCCGCGCGAGGCCCGTCTGCTCCAGGATCTCGTCATTGGCGTCGTCTATATCGGCATGGTGCTTTCGATCCTCGCCTTCGTCTTCGGCGTGCCGATCGGAACCCTCGTCGCCACATCAGGCGTCGTCGCCATCATTCTCGGTCTCGCGCTGCAGAACACGCTGGCCGACGTCTTCTCCGGCATCGCGCTGACCCTCGGCCGGCCCTATATCATCGGCGACTGGATCCTTTTGAGCGACGGCACGGAAGGGCGCGTCGTCGAGAGCAACTGGCGCGCGACGCACATCCTGACCCCCGGCAACAATATCGTCGTGCTGCCGAACAGCTTTCTCGCCAAGCTCGGCCTGACCAATGTCAGCCGGCCGGACGAGACCCACCTCCTGATCCTCACTATCCGCATCGCCCCGACGCGCATGCCGGCCTCGATCCGACAGGTCATGTTGACGGCGCTGACGAGCTGCAACTCCATCGTGCGTGAGCCGCCGCCGGTGGTGGCCTTGAAGGAGCTTGACGCCACCGCGCTCGAAGTCGAGCTGCAATTCCGCGTGACGAGCCCCAGCCAGCGCGTGCCGGCGCGAAACGAAGTGCTCGATCTCGTCTACCGCCACTGCAAATCCGCCGGCCTGCTGCTCGCCGTCCCGCCCTCGGCCAGCATCCTTGCCGCAGACCTGCCGACCGAGGAAAACGCCAAGCCGCCGAGCGTGACGCCGCTTGCGCTGATCGAAGCCATTCCGGTCTTTGCGACGCTGACGGCGGAAGAAAAGGCAAAGCTCGCCGAAACCACGACTGCCCGGCAATTCCGCAAGGGCGACGTCATCGTACGGGAGGGCGAAATGCTGCCCGCGCTGATGATGGTGCGCGCCGGCATCATCGCCGCCCGGCATGCGGGCGAGGAACGCGGACGCTTGGCGCCCGGCGATTTCTTCGGCGAGACCGGCCTGCTCGCCGGCATGCAGGAAGTCTGCACCCTGGAGGCGCTGACGCCGGTGACGGCCTATGAAATCGACCAGGAGGCCTTCGCGCCGCTGCTTGCCGAACGCCCGGCGCTCGCCGAGGAAATCGCCGAACACCTCGCCGGCCGCGCCGAACGCTTCCGCGACGGCGCCGCCCTGCCCCCGGAACAGATCCGCAGCGCCCATGCCATCCTGAAGACCATCAGGACGATTTTCAGGGCCTAGGATTTCGCACGGACCTCAGCCGGCGCGCTTCAGCACCCATTCGAACGTGTCCTGCCAGATATTCGGCGGAACCTCTTCGGACAAGGTGCCGACGAGATCGGAGAGGCGTACACGCCTCAGCGTATCGCGCCAGGCCTCGTCGGCTTCCCACATGATGCGGGCGACCGCGCAAGGCTTGCTGTCGCAATAGCCTGCCGGCCGGCACGGATTGTTCTCGCGGATATTCGTGCAGGTGAAGCTGCGCGCCTTGCCCTCGACTGCCTCGACGATCTCGAGAAAATTGACCTCCGACGGCGCGCGCGCAAGCCTGTAGCCGCCGCTCGGGCCAAGCGTGGTTTCGACGAGGGAAGCCTGAGAAAGGCTCTGCAACGCCTTGGAGAGATATTCCTTCGGCAGGCCATGAAGCTCGGCCAGCGCCTTGGTGGAGAGATACCTGCCCTCGGGCAGGCCCGCGAGAATGGCACAGCAGTGCAGCGCCCACTCGACCTGGCTTTTCAGGATCATTCAACAACTCATCATGGCTGGCTCTGCGAGCGGAATTAAGGATATATGTTATCCGCAAATAGCCATGATGTAAATGACTGTAAAAGCAGGGTGTTGTGTGCGAATGACCATCCGCCCGCCATAAAACTTCTCCACGCGGGAATAAAACCGCCTCGTCTCGTGTCTCATCTCAGGTAGCGCGAAATCGCGTGCCCAACCCGAGGAGAAACACCATGAAGTCCGTGAAATTCCTGTCCGTCGCAGCGGCAGCCGCCTTTGCCGCGACCGCTGCTTTCGCCGCCGCGCCCGTCAAGGAAGTCGAGACTGCCAAGGGCAAGGTTCTTGCCGGCGAAAACGGCATGACCCTCTATACTTTCAAGAAGGACGCCAAGGGCGTTTCCAACTGCTACGACGATTGCGCCAAGAACTGGCCGCCGCTGATGGCCGCTTCCGATGCCAAGGCCGATGGTGCATATTCGATCATCGAACGCAAGGATGGCACGAAGCAATGGGCCAAGGACGGCATGCCGCTCTATTACTGGGTCAAGGACACCAAGGCCGGCGACATCACCGGCGACGGCGTCGGCGGCAACTGGGACCTTGCCAAGCCCTGATGTGACGGCAAGAGAGCTGGCGTGAAGACACCCGCACCCGAAAGTTTCGAGGGCCAGATCCTGGCCCTCCTTCCCTCGCTCAGGCGCTATTCGCGCAGCCTGACGCGCTCGGATGCCGATGGCGAGGATCTGCTTCAGGATTGCGTCGAGAAGGTGCTGGCGCGCCGCGGTCAATGGCGCGGCCTCAACTTGCGCGGCTGGGTCCTGACCATCATGACCAATCTTTACCGCAACGGCCGGCGCGGCAAGGCGCGCGACGGCATGCTCGAGCTCGACGCTGCAGGAGATATGGCAGCACCCGAAGCGCCGGCCGATCCGCTGGAACGCACCCGGCTCGATAACGCGCTGAACAGCCTTTCGGAGGAGTACCGCGCCGTGCTGATGCTCGTCGTCATCGAGGGATATAGCTATAGCGAGGTCGCCGCCGCGCTCGATATCCCCATCGGCACGGTGATGTCCCGCCTGTCGCGCGCCCGCCGGCGCGTCGCCGAACACCTGAAGGCCGATAACATCATTACGCTTCGGAGACCGAAATGAACGAGACCAACCCGATCGTCACCGAAGCCGATCTCCACGCCTATGCCGACGGCGAGTTGCCCGAAACGGCGCGCGCCCGCATTGAGGCCTATCTTGCCGACAATCCCGACGAGGCGGCGATGGTCGCCGAATGGCAGGCGCAGAACACGGGCATCCGCTCGCTCTTTGCCGGTTACGACAGGGCAAAGGACACCGATGCCCTGCTCGTCGCGCCGCCGCACGCCATCCCGTCGGTGCCGAACCGCTGGGCAGTCGCCGCCGCAGCGCTCGTCGTCTTCGCGCTCGGTGCCGTCAGCGGCCATTATGGCCCGGCCCTTCTGGCAAAGCCGGACCTGCAGTTAGCCGGTTCCGAAACCCTGCCGAAACAGGCCGAGACCGCCTTCACCGTCTATGCCGCCGAGGTTCGCCACCCGGTCGAGGTTTTCGCCGACGAGGAGGCCCATCTCGCCACCTGGCTCGGCAAGCGCCTGGCGATCCAGAACTTGAAGATCCCGAACCTGCAGCCGCTCGGCTTCAAGCTGGTCGGCGGCCGCCTGCTGCCGGTCGACGGCAGGCCCGGCGCCATGTTCATGTATGAGAACCAGGCCGGCGAGCGCCTGACCGTCATGGTCGGCCGCAACAAGGAAAACCGCACGACGAGCTTCCGCTTCGCCTCATCGGGCAAACTCGAAACCTTCTACTGGATCGACGGCGAACTTGGTTATGCCGTCACCGGCGAAATCTCGCGCGAGACCCTGCGCGGTGTGGCCGAGGAATGCTACCGGCAGTTCCCGTCGTGAGGATCAGCGCAGCGGATCGTTGGCGAGCTCGATCGGCTGCCCGTGCGGCGTCGCCTCGGCCGCCCGCTGCCAGCTTTTCTGCAGCTCGAGGATGGCGGATGCGTCGGCCACGCCGCGGCTGACCAGCAGCTCCGAAAGCGCCGCCACCCAACAGTCGAAATAGTCGCTGCCGTCTTCAGCCCGTCCGGGCTGATGCAATTGCCGCGAAAGCGTTTCCGCCCATTCGCTCCACGAAAACAGCCCCTTCTCATGCAGATGCACGGTCATGGCGAAGGCCTCGGCCGCCCAGGGTTCGGGAAAGACCGGCGCGCCCTCCGCAGATTTGGGCAGCCCGGGCGATTGGCTGAGCTCGGAGGCTATTTCACACACGCTCAAGATAGCTCTCCCACGCGTCGATCGAGACCGTCAGCGACGGGTCCGCGCCTTCGCCCCAGATCTCGCCACCGTCGAAAACGACGGTATAGAGCCATTGCGGGTTCTCGCCCTTGCCATGGGCATTATCATCGGGAAAGACGAAGGAGCCCTGCACCGCTTCGACGACGCCGGCCTTGGCGCGGGCATAGCGCGGCAATCGCGTATGGGTCGCCGGATTGAAATTCTTCGTCTTCACCCGCTCGCCGACCGCAAAGCGTGGCGCGCCATCCACCGGCCTGTCGCAAGGCCCGCCCTTGGCAAGCACGGCGGGCACCATCTCCGCCTTCAGCACCCGTTTCGGCGCCGTGCCATCCTGCAGCTTGTGTCCGGACAGCAACTCCTCGCGCGTCGCAAAGCCGTGTCGCGTGAGCAGCGTATCGACGCCGCGGATCCAGATCTCGTAATAGCTCGCCGCGAGGTAATCGGCCGGCGGGATATTCTCGCGCGCATGCCGGCTTTCATCGATCGTCCAGGCGCCGAAGGCCCCGCAGGAGAGCGTGATGCCGAGCGCCCGCTTTTCCCATTCGGCATGGAAATAGGGCTCGTCCTTCTCAGGCGCGACAGGCCCGAAGCCCATCTGCCCGCCGAGATCGTGCGGTCCGTTCATGACAGTGCCTCCGGGCTACCGGCCACCGCCGTGCCGATCATCGCATCGCGGCTGACGAGGCCGGCAAGTGCTGCCTCATCCATGCCCTCCGTGCCCTCCGGCCGCTCGGGGATCACGAGATAACGCAGCTCCGCCGTCGAATCCCAGACGCGGATCTTCTTGCCCTCCGGCAGGGTCAGGCCGAATTCGGCGAGCACGCCGCGCGGATCGATCACCGCCCGCGAACGATAGGCCGGTCCCTTGTACCAGACCGGCGGCAGGCCAAGCACCGACCAGGGATAACAGGAGCAGAGCGTGCAGACGACGAGGTTATGGGTCTCGGCCGTATTGAAGACGGCGCGCATATGCTCGCCCTGCCGGCCGGTATAACCGAGACTCGCGATCGCCGCCGTCGCATCGCGCCTCAGCCAGTCGGCAAAACCGGGATCGCTCCAGGCTTTCGCGACAACATGCGCGCCGTTCCGCGGCCCGACCTTGGTTTCGTAAGTCTCGACGATCGCATCGATGGCATGCGGATCGATCAGGCCCTTCTCCGTCAGCAGCGTTTCCAGCGCCTTCACGCGGGCCTGCATGTCGGAGTAGTGGTTGTCGTGGGCATGATCGTGGTGATGGTCGTGATCGTCGTGCAAGGCAATCTCCTCCCGGAACGGCGATCGGCCGCCCTGTTTCCTCGATGCGCGCGGTTCGCTCCTCCTCTTCTCCCCAGCGGGGGTCCGAAGGACGGGTTGAGACCCGTGGCTCAACCCCGGGCGGTGGCCCGAAGGGTCGGATGAGGGGGCCGCACGGCACGCCCTTTATGTTCCTCTTCGCTGCGCTCCGTGCATTCGCGGCTTTGCCGCTCATCCCCCTCATCTGCCTGCCGGCATCTTCTCCCCGCCGGGGAGAAGCGGAATCGTGGCAACGTCTCGCGCAACCTAACGGATCCTCATGAAACCGTCTCCGTTCCTTCTATCACACACCACAACCCCGCCAAGCCCTTCCGGCGTGCAGGATCTCTGGTTTGCCCGGCTCTATCTGCTGAAGCCGCTCATCATATCGGGCCTGTCGGCCTTCTGGCAGCTCTCCGGCCTGATCCCGCTGCTTTCGATGGAAAGGGCCTCGGCGCACTTCCTGCCCTTCATGCCGGAAGCGGCGGCAACGGCGCTGACGCTTGCCACCTGCATCATCGATGTGGCGCTTGGCGCCGCCGTGCTTGTTCGCCCGCTCGCCAGACGCGCCCTTCTCGGCATGCTCGCCGTCTCGTTGGCCTATCTCGCCGGTGGCAGCCTGCTCGAACCCGCGCTCTGGCTCGATCCGCTCGGTCCCCTCGTCAAGGTGCTGCCGTCGGTCCTGCTGACGCTGACGGCGCTTGCCATCCTGGATGAACGCTGATGCTCGAGGAATGGCTGCTGCTTGCCCATGTCGTCGGCGCGACCGTGCTCTTCGGCACCGGCGCCGGCATCGCCTTTTTCATGGTGATGGCGCACCGCACGCGTGATCCCGCCCTGATCGCTCATGTCGCCGGAACCGTCGTGATCGCCGATACAGTCTTTACCGCCACCGCCGCGATTCTCCAGTCGGTGACCGGCTATCTCCTCGCCCGCATGATCGGCTGGGACCTGTCGGAAGGCTGGATTGCGCTGTCGCTTCTGCTTTACGTCGTCACTGGCCTGTTTTGGCTGCCGGTCGTCTGGATCCAGATCCGCCTGCGTGATCTCGCCCGCGCTGCCGCGGCATCGACAAACGCGCTGCCGCCGGCCTATTTCAGCCTCTACCGCGTCTGGTTCGCTTTCGGCTTTCCGGCCTTCTCAGCCGTCATCGGCATTTTCTGGTTGATGCTGACGAAACCGTCGATTGCTCTATTTTAACATCGGCCAGAGGCTCGCCACCAGAAGCACGGCCATGGTGATGTTGAACCACTTCAGCCGCACGGGATCGGAAAGCCATTCCCTGAGTGCCGAGCCGAAGCCCGCCCAGGTCGAGACGCTCGGCACGTTGACCACCGCGAAAGCCAGGCCGACGATCAGCACGCTGGCAAGATAGAGTTCAGGATTGGTGTAGGTCGCCATCGCCGTAACCGCCATCACCCAAGCTTTCGGGTTGACCCACTGGAAGGCCGCCGCCGAGACGAAGGACATCGGCGCCGCACTGCTCCTGCCTTCGCTCAGCGAACGCGAGGCGGCGATCTTCCAGGCGATCCAGACAAGATAGGCGCCGCCGGCGAACTTCAGCACCGTATAGACCAGGGGCATCGTGTGCAGCAACGCGCCGAGCCCGAGGCCGACGCCGATCAGCAGCGAGAAGAAACCGGCGCCGATGCCGACCATATGCGGGATCGTCCTGCGGAAGCCGAAATTCACGCCCGAGGCAAAGAGCATCATGTTGTTCGGCCCCGGCGTGATCGACGTCGTGAAGGCGAAGAGAACAAGGGCGAAAAACGTATCCAGCGGCATGCAATCTCCCGAAGCCGGCTCTTTTCCCAGGCCCGCCTTATTTAGGTCAGCGTAACTGCCCTAAACTCTTGACGCCATTCCATCATTGTCATGGTGACAGGATTAGTTGAAAGATAAGAACGCTGCGCAATCTCCTGAAAAATGGAAAAAATCATGCAGGACGACCCCATCCCCTCCGTCAAATTCCCGAACGGCACGGAAGTGCCGGCACTCGGCCAGGGGACCTGGGCCATGGGCGAGGATGCCGGCGATGCCAAGATGGAGATTGAAAGCCTCAGGGCGGGCATCGATCTCGGCATGACGCTGATCGACACCGCGGAAATGTATGGCGACGGCGGCGCCGAGGAGATCGTCGGCCAGGCGATCCGGGGACGGCGCGACGAGATCTTCCTCGTCAGCAAGGTCTATCCCTGGAACGCCAGCCTGAAAGGCACGGTCGACGCCTGCGAGCACAGCCTGGAACGGCTCGGCACCGACCGGATCGATCTTTATCTCCTGCACTGGCGCGGCAACTATCCGCTGGCCGAGACCGTCGCAGCCTTCGAAATGCTGAAAGCGTCGGGCAAGATCGGCGCCTGGGGCGTCTCCAACTTCGACACCGACGACATGGAGGAACTGCTCAGAGTACCCGACGGCGCCAATGTCGCCGCCAACCAAGTGCTCTACAATCTCTCCCGCCGCGGCATCGAATATGATCTCCTGCCCTGGTGCCAGAGCCGCGGCATTCCCATCATGGCCTATTCGCCGATCGAGCAGGGGCATATCCTGCATCATCCCGAACTCATCCACATCGCCAAGGCCTATCAGGCAACGCCCGCCCAGCTGGCGCTCGCCTTCCTGCTCGAACGCGACGGTGTCATCGTCATTCCGAAGACGTCGAATGCCGAACGCGTGGCGGAGAACCGCGACTGCGTCTCGCTTGAGATCACCGACGAGGACTGGCAGGCGCTCGACGCCGCCTTCCCGCCGCCGGCAAAGAAAAAGCCGCTGGAGATGCTGTGATCTCCAGCGGCCCGAATTACTGACAAGCCCGCCAACTCCTCTTTCGTCATGCTCGGGCTTGTCCCGAGCATCTGCGCCGCTCGATAGGTGAGCAGATCCTCGGCACAAGGCCGAGGATGACGCCGAGGAAGGGATGAAGCTTCTGCCTCACATCCCCTGAGCACCGCGATTCATTGCCGCGATGCCGGTGCGGCAGACTTCGATGAGGCCGAGCGGTTTCATGATCGCGATGAACTGGTCGATCTTCGAGGACTTGCCGGTGATCTCCAGAATGAAGTGATCGATCGTCGCATCCACCACCTTGGCGTGGAAGGCATCGGCAAGGCGAAGCGTCTCGGCGCGCATCTCGCCCTCGCCGATCACCTTGACCAGCGCCACTTCACGCTCGATCGGCCGTTCCTGGCCAAGTTCGCGGGCGCGCACCGTCAGATCGACGACGCGATGGACCGGCACGATGCGATCGAGCTGCGCCTTGATCTGCTCCAGCACATGCGGCGTGCCGCGGGTGACGATGGTGATGCGGGAAAGATGCGCCTGATGCTCGGTCTCGGAAACCGTGAGGCTTTCGATATTGTAGCCGCGGCCGGAGAACAGGCCGATGACGCGGGCAAGGACGCCCGGCTCGTTGTCGACGAGCACCGAAAGCGTATGGCTCTCGATCGCCGTCGTTTCCGGCGAGATGAAGTAGGCAGAGCCCGTGGGCTGAAGATGTGCGTTCATGGTCCTGGGTTCCTACCTGATCGTTATACGAGCTGACGGCCCTTGGCGTCGATCGCGTTGGCGACCGCTTCATCCGTGGCTTCGTCGGGCAGCAGCATTTCATTATGGGCCTTGCCCGAGGGGATCATAGGGAAGCAGTTGGCGAGATTGGCGACGCGGCAATCGAAGATGACCGGCTTCTTGACCTCGATCATCTCGACGATGGCGTCGTCGAGCTCATCCGGCTTGTCGCAACGCAGGCCGACCGCGCCATAGGCTTCCGCCAGCTTGACGAAATCAGGCATCGCCTCGGTATAGGAGTGCGACAGGCGATTGCCGTGCAGCAGCTGCTGCCACTGGCGCACCATGCCCATGTACTGGTTGTTCATGATGAAGATCTTGATCGGTGCATCATACTGGATCGCCGTCGACATTTCCTGGATGCACATCTGGATCGAGGCGTCGCCGGCAATATCGATGACGAGGCTGCCGGGATGGGCGATCTGGACGCCGAGCGCCGCCGGCAGGCCGTAGCCCATCGTGCCGAGGCCGCCCGAGGTCATCCACCGGTTCGGCTGTTCGAAGCCGAAGAACTGCGCCGCCCACATCTGATGCTGGCCGACCTCGGTCGTGATATAGGTGTCGCGGTCCTTGGTATGCGCATAGAGGCGCTCCAGCGCATATTGCGGCATGATCACGTCATTGCTCTTGGTATAGGCGAAGGAGTTGCGCGCCCGCCAGCGGGCGATGTCGCTCCACCAATCCTCGAGACGATTCTTCTCCGGCTTCTTCGGCAGAGCCCGCCACAGGCGGACCATGTCTTCCAGCACATGGCCGACATCGCCGCGGATGCCGATATCGACGCGGACATTCTTGTTGATCGAGGACGGATCGATGTCGATATGGATCTTCTTCGAATTCGGCGAGAAGGCGTTGAGGCGACCGGTGATGCGGTCGTCGAAGCGGGCGCCGATGCAGACCATGACGTCGCAGTCATGCATCGCCATGTTGGCCTCGTAAGAGCCGTGCATGCCGAGCATCTTCAGCCAGTTCTTGCCCGAAGCCGGATAGGCGCCGAGGCCCATCAGCGTCGAGGTGATCGGGAAATCGGTGAGCTCGACCAGCTCGCGCAGCAGCTTGGAGGCCTCAGGGCCGGAATTGACGACACCGCCGCCGGAATAGATGATCGGCCGGCGCGCATTCGCCATCAGCTCGATCGCCGCATGGATCTGGTTGAGGTCGCCCTGGATCTTCGGCTGATAGCTCTTCTGGATCGGGTAATCGGCGGGCGGCGTATAGGTGCCGGTCGCAAACTGCACATCCTTCGGAATATCGACGACGACGGGGCCTGGACGGCCGGACTGGGCGATGCGGAAGGCCTCATGAATGATGGCGGCGAGCTGGTTGACGTCCTTGACCAGCCAGTTGTGCTTGGTGCAGGGCCGGGTAATGCCGACCGTGTCGCATTCCTGGAAGGCGTCGGAGCCGATCAGCGGGGTCGGAACCTGACCAGTCAGGCAGACGAGCGGGATCGAATCCATCAGCGCATCCTGCAGCGGCGTGACCGCATTGGTGGCGCCCGGGCCCGAGGTGACGAGCATGACGCCGACCTTGCCGGTAGAGCGGGCGTAACCTTCGGCCGCATGACCGGCCCCCTGCTCGTGGCGGACGAGGATGTGCTTGATCTCCTCTTGCTGGAAGATCTCGTCGTAGATCGGCAGGACTGCGCCGCCGGGATAGCCGAAGATATGTTCGACGCCGTTGTCCTTCAGCGCCCTGAGAACGATCTCCGCTCCCGTCATCCGATTGCCTGCCGCCTGATTGTCCGTGCTCATCTGTCTGTTCCGTTTGATGCTGGGATTGCGTTTGTGGCCGGAAGCCCGAATTTCGGGCATAAAAAAAGGCCCCGGAGGAGCCTGTCATCTAGCGCATGGGTGGCTACCGCCGGATGGTTACACCATCCTGCCCATGCGCTTTCCCACCACGATAAGAGCCGTTGCGATTTTCATGGTCGGAAGTGATAGACAGAAAATTTCGCAGCGTCAACGCATGCCGCAATAAAAAACTGCCCGCGCCTGCGCCGCTGAAAATCGATAGGATGAAGGATTTATTAAAGGATCGACTTTATCCTTTAACGCTACTGTAGGAGTAGCCCGTTGCTCAACAACGACTTGCGCATGTCTGGCAAGGCAGGCGAGCACGATCGCCGCGATGGCCTCGCGCCGGGAAACCGCTTTCTCGGCCGCGTCGTTGCATGCAGCGGCTCGCGGGCGACGATTGCCGCCGTCGCCGTTGAGGGCGGGACTGATCTCACCGAACTCTGGTCCGTCGGCCGGCTGATCTCGATCAGCGTCGGCCGCAACCGCGTCGTCGCCCTCGTCTATCAGATGAATACCGGCAGCCATGCCTGGGGCGAAGGCGAGGACAATAATTTCAAGATCGAGACCGAGTTGCTCGGTGAGGTCCGCGTCGACGAGGACGGGCGCGAGGAATTCTCGACCGGCATCTCGCGTTATCCCTATCTCGGCGCCATCGCCCACCGCATCCGCGCCGCCGACCTGATGCGTATCTACGATGCCGGAACGGGCACGACCGCCGTCATCGGCAAACTGACGCAGGATGAAAGCATCGATGCGGCGATCCACATCCCCTCGATGCTCTCCAAGCATTTCGCCGTCGTCGGCTCGACCGGCGTCGGCAAGTCGACGGCCGTATCGCTGCTGCTGCACAAGGCGATCGTGGCCGATCCGAAGCTGCGGGTGCTGATCCTCGACCCGCATAATGAATTTGCCGCCGCCTTTCCCAAGCACGCCGTCACCATCGATACCGATACGCTCGACCTGCCTTTCTGGCTGATGCGGCTCGAGGAATTCGCCGAAGTCGTCTTTCGCGGCCGCCCGCCGGTGCCCGAAGAACTCGATATGCTGCGCGATATCATGCCGGAGGCAAAGCGCGCCTTCCGCGGCAGCGACAACTCGCTGGTGCGCCGGACGACGGAAAAGAGCTCGATCACCGCCGATACGCCGGTTCCCTACCGCATGGCCGATCTCTTGGCGCTGATCGACGAGCGCATCGGCCGCCTCGAGGGCCGCGCCGAAAAACCCGGCCTGCGGTCGCTGAAGATGCGCCTCATCGCCGCAATCAACGATCCGCGCTATCACTTCATGTTTTCCAACAACACGATCAGCGACACGATCACCGACACCATCGCGCAGATCTTCCGCATTCCGGGCGACAACCGACCGATCTGCACCTTCCAGCTTGCCGGCATTCCTTCTGAAGTGGTCAATTCGGTCGCCTCCGTGCTCTGCCGCATGGCCTTCGAGGTGGCACTCTGGAGTGACGGCGCTATCCACATGCTCGTCGTCTGCGAGGAAGCCCACCGCTATATCCCCTCCGATCCCAGCCTCGGCTTCGTGCCGACGCGCCAGGCAATCGCCCGCATCGCCAAGGAAGGCCGAAAATACGGCGTCTCGCTTGGGATCATCACCCAGCGGCCGGGCGAGCTCGACCAGACGATCCTGTCGCAGTGCTCGACGCTCTTTGCCATGCGCCTGGCCAATGACCGCGACCAGGAAATCATCCGCTCGGCGATCCCGAACTCGTCGATCTCGACGACGAGCTTCATCTCCTCGATCGGCAACGGCGAGGCGATCGCCTTCGGCGAGGCGATCAGCGTGCCGATGCGCATGCGCTTTTCCCGCGTCGACGAAAATCTGCTGCCGAAGGCTGCCAGCGCCAACAGCAAGCATAGCGAGGAAGATCCGGATACGGTCGATCTGCGCAAGATCGTCACCCGCATGCGAGCGGTAACGGTCGGGCCTGATATTTCGAATTTCCAGCAGAGCTTCGGCGCATCGACGGCACGTTCCGACGAAGAGAATGACGCCGACGAGGTTCTCGAGGCCAAGCCCTACGCACCGCCTCCAGCGGCCTCGCCTCCACCGGCCTCGCCGCCGCCGGTTTCGGCGCCCCTCGAATCCTACCGGCGCGAACTGCTGCCGCAGACGCCGGGGCTGGACCCGGCCGCACCTTCATCCGTCGATCCGCGGCTCGATGCGCTGCGCCGCGAGATGCGCCGCGAGGAACCGATCTTTCCGCGACCTGCACCGCCGACCGACCAGCCGGCCATCACCCGCCGGGAACCCGGCTCGTCGCTGCGCGAAAGCATTCTGAAAAAGCCGTTGAGCAGCCTTTACAACAAGGACTAAAGCGCGTCCCATCAAATTTGATTCACGCAACGCGCTTTAGCTCTTTGTTTTTATGTATGTCGTTGTCCCGAAACCGCTGCACACGTCCGGGCGACATGCATTAAGTCTTCCGCCCGCCCTCCAGTGCGATCAGCGGCTCGACGATCTCGAGCACACGCTGGCGATCCGCTGATTTCAGCGGCAGGAGCGGTCGCGGAAGCTCCGCCCGGGCGAGTGAGAGATGTTCGAGCAGCATATAGACCACGCGGATGCTTCCGAATGCCTTGAAGGTTTGCCATAGCGGCTCGAAGAGCTTATCGAGCCGGCGTGCCCCATCGACGTCGCCGGCAATGGCGGCCTTGGTCAGGCCGAGAGCCGTGCGCGGCAGCAAACCACCGATGACGCTGTACCAGGCGTCTGCGCCGGAAAGCAGCGCATCGGCCGCGCCCCAATCGCCACTGTAACCGATCGCGAGATCGGTCTTCTCCCGCAAGGCCGCAAGTTCCCCTGGCAAATCGCCGTCAACAGGCAGCGGCATCTTCACCGCCCTGATCGTTTCGATATCGGAGAGGCGCTGGAGAAGCTCCCGGCTGAAGGTGAAATGGGTCGTGCCGGGATTGTTGTAGATGCAGACCGGCAGCTTCGTTGCCTTCGCGACCGCCAGGAAATGCTCATAGGCTTCTTCCTGCGTCAGCGGCGTATAGGAGACCGGCGCCAGCAGAAGAGCATCCGCACCGGCCGCCTCGGCATCCCTGGCAAGACCCACGGCGTGGTCCGTTCTGAGAGCCCCGGCCCCGACGATGAGAGGAATACGGCCGGCGACGCATTCGGCCGCGGCCTTGACGGCGCGCAACCGCTCCTCGCGCGCGAGGTAAGCATAGATCCCGGTGCTGCCGAGAAGCCCGATAGAGGCGACGCCCGCCTCGCACAAGCGTTCCAGAACGCGGCCGAGGGCTTCGGTGTCGACGCGGCCATCGATATTCGCGGGCGTTGCCGGAAAGGCCGAAAGGCCGTGAAAGGGAGAAGCCGGAGACATGATGTGATCCTGCAAAGGCGTCAGTTTGAGAACAGCAGGCGCGATCCGGCGCCCGCGAAGAACACGGCGAGGACTGCCTCGATCCAGCGGCGCGCCCTGGCATAGCCGCGCACCATCGGCGCTGTCGAGAACAGCAGGGCATAACCGGCGAATATCGATATCCCGAGCAGCACACAGCCGCCGAAAGCCGTCACCGCCATCTCGGGCGAAGCGCCCGGTTTGAGGCCGAGCGACATGATCGCGACCCAGGCCAGAACCGCTTTGGGGTTTCCGAGATGCATCAGGATCCCACGGCGGTAGAGTAGGCCGAAGTCCGTCGACGGCCGGGCTGGCTCGCCTGCCGGCGCATCCGCGGCGGCGGCCGAGCGAGCCGCCCTCCAGGCGAGCCAGAGAAGGTAAAGCCCGCCCGCGATCTTGAGGAATAACAGGGCATGAGCATAGCCTACCAGCAGGGTCGAAATGCCGGTGACGGCAATCAGTCCCCAGCATGTCGACATCGTAATCACGCCGGCGGCAAGCGCCAGGGCCGGTCGGCGCCCCTGGCTCATCGCGACATTCATGATCGCCATGTTGCTTGGCCCCGGGCTTCCTGCTGCGATGACATAGGCGATATAGACGACGAGAAGATCCTGCATGTCCGTTTTCCAGAAGTCGCTGAGGCCTTCCTTCTCTTCTAAAATTGGTTCATCATGAAGCGCCATTTTCAAGAATCTTCATGGACCATCTTGCAATGTCGAAGCGGCGGGCCACCATCGAAATTCCGTCTCTCCACGGGATCGACAGAACGGCCCATGTCGGCCGCCGGCTTGCACAGGCCCTGCGGCACGCTATTGCCTGCGGCGAACTGAGGCCTGGCGAGCGCCTTCCTTCGACGCGTAGCCTTGCGGCCTCGTTGAAGATCGCCCGCGGCACCGTCGTCGAAGCCTTCGACCAGTTGACCGCCGAAGGTTATCTCGAGGCGAGAGTGGGCGCGGGAACCCGTGTTGCCGCCGCCCTGACGGACATGGCGCCGGCACTTCCGCCGCCACCGCCCGCGCCGGCGTCCGCAGAGGCGATGGACCTGCCTGCCCCAGCTGCCCGGCTGATATCGATCGCCCGTGCGCTGACCCCTCACCCGCCCGTTCCCTTCGCCATCGCGGTGCCTGCGTCCGGCATTGCGCCCGACGACAATTGGCGACGTGTCGGCAATCGAATGCGCGCCTCAAGACAGGCCGCACCCTCGGGCTACCACGATCCGATGGGTGTGCTCGAGCTGCGCATCGCCATCGCCGACCACGTCCGCCGCGCGCGGGCCGTTCATTGCGAACCCGAGCAGGTCATCGTTACGTCAGGCACCCAGCAAGGCCTCTACATGGCTGGCCGGGTTCTTCTGTCGCGTGACGACCCGGTATGGGCCGAGGATCCCGCTTACCCCGGCCTGACGGCAGTGCTCGACGATCTCGGCGTTCGGACGCATCGAATCCCGGTCGACGCACAAGGGATGAATGTGGAGCGCGGCCTCGAACTCTGCCCGGAAGCGCGCGCCGCATTCGTCACGCCTTCACACCAATATCCGGTCGGCATGCCGCTCAGCATGGCGCGGCGCAACGCTCTGATCGCCTGGGCCGACCAGAACCGAGCCTGGATCGTGGAGGACGACTACGACAGCGAACTGCGTTATGCCGGACACCCTTTTCCCTCCATGCAGGGGCTGCGTCCGTCGCGCGTCATCTATCTCGGCACTTTCAGCAAGGTGCTCTTTCCGTCGTTGCGTCTCGGTTACGTCATCGCCCCAGCACCCCTCGCAGAAGCCTTCGCCGGCGCACGCGCCATTCTTGACCGGCATTCGCCGATATCAGAACAGCACGTTCTGGCCGCCTATATCAGGGAAGGCTATTTCGAGGCGCATATCAGGCGCATTCGGGGTCTGTATGCCGAACGCCGCACTGCTCTGCTCGCGGCGCTCGAGCGGGTTCTGCCGAAAGGGTGTCATGTTCAGCCGAGCGATCAGGGCATGCACATCCTTCTATGGCTGCCCGAGGAAGCCGACGACGTGCGGCTGGCGGCGCGCGCCCTTTCGGCCGGCCTCGCACTGCGGGCGATCTCCCCCATGTATGGCGCGCAGCCGGGACGCCCCGGCCTGATGCTGGGTTTCGGCGGCTTTCCGCAGGAGCAACTGCAGGCGGCGGTGGGCGAACTCGCCAAACTGCTGCAGGTGCGCAGCGCGTAACCGCAGTTGAAGGGCAAGCCCGGACTTGCGCACTATAGGGCCAGCCGCTCCCAGCTCTCGTCCATCTGATTGCGGAACCAGGTCATCTGCCGCTTGGCGTATTGCCGTGTCGCCGCAGCCCCCTTCTCCAGCACCTCCTCGCGCCTCATCTCCCCCTTCAGCATCGCCGCGATCTGCGACACCCCGATCGCCTTCATGACAGGCGCCTCGGCGGGCAGGCCGAGGGCAAGCAGCGCCCTCACCTCGTCTTCAGCGCCCTGCTGCAGCATCTTTTCGAAACGGCCGTTGATGCGGGCATGCAGTATCGCCCGGTCCGGCAGCACGACGATCTTTCGTGCCTTCTCGGCGTCGATCAGAACTGGCCCGGACCGCCCCTGAAAATCGGCGATCGACCGTCCCGTCGCCTGGATCACCTCCAGCGCCCGGACGATGCGCTGCCCATCCTGGCGGTTGAGGCTTGCCGACATGGCAGGGTCGATTGCGTCAAGTTCGGCATAGAGCCCCTCCGGCCCTTCCTCCAGCAGCCGCATCCTGAGTTTCCCCCGAAGCGCCTCGGGTATCGCGGGCATGTCGGAAAGGCCACCGGTCAGTGCCTTGAAATAGAGCCCGGTGCCGCCGACGAAGACCGGCAGTTGCCCGGCGGCTTTCAATGCCGGCAGCAGCGCCGAGACGTCGCGCAGCCAGGCGCCGGTGGAATAGGCGGCCCCTGCCGGCACGTGGCCGTAGAGATGATGCGGCACCCCTTGCATCTCGTCTTCCGACGGGCGCGCGGTCAGCACCCGCAAGGTGTCGTAGACCTGCATGCTGTCGGCATTGACGACCGCGCCGCCATAGCGCTTGGCCAATTCGACGGCGAGCGCGGACTTGCCGCTGGCGGTCGGCCCGGTTATCAGGATCGCGTTCTCTACGCTCAGAAGGTTTTCCATCATGGCCCTCGTTGCCACGCTTGTTGCCAATCCGTCAAATCCTGTCCTGACCCCTGCTATCGCCGAACAGGCGGCCGAGGCCGTAGAGGCCTCCGGTCTCTACTGGCTGGCCGACGGCGTCGCCTGCGACATCGCGTTGCGTGACGGTACGGATGGGCAGGCGGCCGAGGCCAATATCCTCGCCGTCATCGCTGGCGCGCCGATCGACCTCGTCATCCAGGAGCAGGAGACCCGCCGCAAGACGCTGCTGATCGCCGACATGGATTCGACGATGATCGGCCAGGAATGCATCGACGAACTCGCTGCCGAAGTCGGCCTGAAGGAGAAGGTCGCCGCCATCACCGCCCGCGCCATGAACGGCGAGATCGCCTTCGAGCCCGCGTTGCGTGAGCGTGTCGCTCTGCTGAAAGGCCTGCCGATCTCGGTCGTCGACGAGGTCATCGCCCGGCGTATCACGCTCACCCCGGGCGGCCCGGAGCTGATCGCCACCATGAAGTCGAAAGGCCATTATACCGCCCTCGTCTCCGGCGGCTTCACCGTCTTTACGGGCCCCATCGCCGCCATGCTCGGCTTCGACGAGAACCGCGCCAACACCTTGCTGGACGATGGCGGCATTCTCTCCGGCTTCGTCGCCGAGCCGATCCTCGGCAAGCAGGCCAAAGTCGATGCGCTGAACGAAATTTCGGCAAGCCTCGGCATTTCGCCGAAGGAGGCGATCGCCGTCGGCGATGGCGCCAACGATCTCGGCATGCTGCAGCTCGCCGGCTCCGGCGTCGCCCTCCACGCCAAACCCACGGTCGCCGCCCAGGCGCAGATGCGCATCAACCACGCCGACCTGACCGCGCTGCTCTATATCCAGGGCTATCGGAAGACGGATTTTGTGGTGGGTTAGTTACTAAACCAACCGGGCCAATCATGAAGCATTCGGCGCGCTATCTTATGCGTCGGCATAGAATTTGGCGAGAACGCTCACTCCAATCTCCCTCATTCCTGTGCTCGTCACAGGGATCCAGCGCGCCCAAGTCCTTGGGCGCGGGGGACTCTTCCTCCCGGCAAGAGCGTCATTCACGGCGCAGACGCGCCGTGGCTGGATTCCTGTGACGAGCACAGGAATGAGGGAGGTAGAGACCCCGGCGGGCGAATTCGCTACCGCTGAACAGGCACCCATCCACCGCCCACGGCGGATCGGCGACGAAAGACACCTAGGCGGTAAGTGCCGCCGCAGCTCCCCTACTCCATCGGCACTGCCACGAACCGAAGATCACCGTTTGCCGATGCGATCATCAGCTGGGCGTTGCGGCGGCCTTCCTGTTTCAGCGATTTCACCTTGGCCGCGACTGCGTCCGGCGACTTCATGAATTCCTGCGCCACCTCGACGATCACGTCCCCTGGCTTCAGCCCCTTTTCGGCCGAGGCGGAACCGGGCGCCACCTCCGTCACCACGACGCCGTCGACGCTCTCGGCAATGCCGAAAGCCGTGCGTGTCTCGGGGCTCAACAGCGACAGCGACAATCCGAGCACGTTCTTGGGTGTTGCCGCATCCGGCGATCCCTGGCCCTGGTGCTGGTCCGGCGCCGGCGCGCCCGGGACGGGCTGGACCTGATCGCCGGTATCCGGCTGGTCCATGTCGTCGTTCTCGTCGGGATCAGGGGTGATCACGCCGTCCTGCGAGCCATCAGGGGCCGCGCCGCCGGATGCCGCCTGATCGCTGTCTTCGAGGCGGCCAAGCTTCACCTTGACGGTCTGCTCCTTGCCGTCGCGCAACACCACGACATCGACTTCCTTGCCGACCGTGCTTTCCGCCACGACACGCGGCAGATCGCGCATTTCATTGACCGTCTTGCCGTCGAATTTCAGAATCACGTCGCCCGCCTTGATGGAGCCGTCGTCGACGGGGCCGCCCTTGATGACGCCGGCGACCAGTGCACCCTTGGCCGTGTCGAGGCCGAGGCTGTCGGCGATATCGTCGGTCACCGGTTGAATGCGCACGCCGAGCCAGCCGCGCCGCGTCTCGCCATATTCGCGCAACTGCTCGACAACGCCGGAAGCCAGTTCAGATGGCACGGAGAAGCCGATACCGATCGAGCCGCCGCTCGGCGAGATGATTGCCGTGTTGATGCCGATCACCTCGCCCTTCATGTTGAAGAGCGGGCCGCCGGAATTGCCCTTGTTGATCGCTGCATCCGTCTGGATGAAATTGTCGTACGGGCCGGCATTGATGTTGCGGCCACGCCCGGAAATGATGCCGACCGTCACCGAGCCGCCGAAGCCGAACGGATTGCCGATCGCCATCACCCAATCGCCGATGCGCATCTCGCTGGAATCGCCGAATTTGACCGCTTTCAGCGGCGCCTTCGGCTCGACCTTCAGCACCGAAAGGTCGGTCTTCGTATCCGTGCCGATCAGCTTCGCCTTGAGCTTCGAGCCATTGGCGAAATTGACCTCGATGTCGTCGGCGCCCTCGATCACGTGATTGTTGGTGACGATATAACCGGTCGGGTCGATGACGAAGCCGGAGCCGAGCGAGCTGACATTGTGGTTGGGGCCTTTGCCGCCCTGCTGCTTGTTGAAGAAGTCGTTGAAGAATTCCTGGAATGGCGATCCGTCGGGCGCGCGCGGCGCCGGACCGACCCCCTCGTCATCCTTCACATTCTGAGAGGTCGAGATGTTGACGACCGCATCGAGCAACCCCTCGGCGAGATCGGCGACGGAAGCCGGTCCGTTGTTCGGCACGACGCCCTGAAGGGGCGGGACCTGCTGCGGTGCCGCGGGTGACGTCGGCGCGGGAGCAGCCGGAGCAGGCGCGGCAACCCCGGGTGCTGCTGTTTCAGGCGTGGTTTGCGCAAAAGCAATCCCGCTCATGCCGGCTTGCGCCAGAATTGCGGCGCCGGCCATAAGCGCGAGCGTTCGTCTGAAGGGCGAGCCAATCGTGGGGGCCATCAAGCTTCCTCATAAGCGGTAAATGCGCAGATTGAGCATCAGCATAAGGCGGAATGATGGAGGGCGAAATCACCTTTTCGCGAAATCCCCGTGCAATCTGACACCGCCTCGCAAAAACCCGATTGTCTCAATCAGCGCATGAAAAAAGGGCCGGCGCGGGCCGGCCCTTCCAGTTGTGCGATAGCGCGCGCGGCGTCAGTTCGCCGGCTGGGCGGGGGCTGCGGGCGCAGCCGCGCCGGGAACGGCGGCAGCCGGCGCTCCTGGGGTTGCCGGCGGCTGCATAGCGCCGGCGGCGTTGTCGAAATAACGGAAGAATTCCGAATTCGGCGACAGCACCAGCGTCGTGTCCTGCGAGGAAAGCGCCGCGGAATAGGCCGCCATCGAACGATAAAACTCGAAAAACGCGGGGTTCCTGGAAAAGGCGTCGGCGAACACGCGGTTGCGTTCGGCATCGCCCTGACCGCGCAGGATTTCCGCATCGCGCTGGGCATCCGCGGTGATCTCGACCACCTGGCGGTCGGCGATCGCCCGGCGGCGCAGGCCGTCTTCCGTGCCCTGGGCGCGCAAGAGTTCGGCCTCGGCCAGTCGCTCGGAGCGCATGCGGTTATAGGTGTTCGGCGCCACATCGGCCGTCAGATCGGTGCGGCGGATGCGTACGTCCTCGATATTCAGTCCGAGAAGCTCGGCATCCGGACGCAGATCGTCGCGCACCTCGAGCATCATCGACACGCGCTCGTCGGAAAGTGCGGCATCGAATTCCCGCAGACCGTAGACGCGGCGCAGTGCCGAATCGAGGCGGGTGCGCAGCCGCGCTTCGGCCGAATCGCGATCACCGGAGACGGTTTCTCGGAAGCGGCGGGCATCGTTGATCGAATAGATCACGAAGGCGTCGACGTCGAAGGTCGCACCGCCCTTGACCTGTACTTGGATGTTGTCGAGGTCGAGACGCAGCTTCTGCTTTTCGACGAGCTGAACGCGGTCCGCGTCCATGAAGCTGAACGGCAGCTTGAAATAGATGCCGGGCTCGGTCTTGACCGACTGGATCTCACCGAAGCGTACTACAATCGCCTGTTCACGGGCATTGACCACGTAAACCGATGAATAAAGCCCGACCAGCACGACTGCGAGGATGACGAGAATGACGGGAAGCCTGTTCGAAGTCATGGCTCAACCTCCCTGCTGCGACGGTCTGGAGATCTCGTTGAGCGGCAGATAGGGTACGACCCCCTGCTTCTCTTCGATGATGACCTTCCTGGAATTCTTCAGCACCTGTTCCATCGTTTCCAGGAACAACCGCTTGCGGGTGACGTCGGGCGCCTTCGAATATTGTTCGTCGATGGCGATGAAGCGCTGCGCCTCGCCCTCCGCTTCCTTGACGACGCGGCCCTTGTAGGCGGCGGCATCTTCGCGGATGCGGGCGCCGTCACCGCGTGCCTGCCCGAGCTTCTGGTTGGCATACTGGTTGGCTTCTTCGACCAGGCGCTGCTTGTCCTGGTCGGCGCGCTGCACTTCTTGGAAGGCATCGGCCACTTCACGCGGCGGCGCCACGTCCTCGATCGTCACCTTGTTGATCGAAATGCCGGAACTGTAACGCGACATCGTATCCTGAATGATATTGGCGACTTCGCTGGCGATCTCCAGGCGCCGGTCGCGGAACGCGTCCTGCGCCGGACGGCGGCCGACCACTTCGCGCATCGCGCTTTCGGAAACCTGCTGCAGCGTCTGCGCCGGGCTTTCGACGTTGAAGAGATAGGCGCGCGCATCGCTGATCTGATAGAGAACGTTGAAGCGGACATTGAGGATGTTCTGGTCACCCGACAGCATCAGCCCGCCGGCCGTGTTGCTGCTGCCCTGCGTGCCGCCGACATTCAGCAGCTGCTCGGTGACCTTGACGATCTCGACCGTATCCATCGGCCAGAAATGGAAATGCAGACCCGGCATCGACACCGTTTCCCGCGGCTTGCCGAAGCGCAGCTCGACGCCGCGTTCGTCCGGCTGGACGGTGTAGACGCACTGGATCAGCCAGAAGACGGCGACGATCGCCAAAACGATCACCGCCACGCCGCCGTTGAAACCGCCGGGAACGATGTTGCGCAGCTGATCCTGGCCGCGCCGGATAATATCTTCCAGATCGGGCGGTCCGCCCTTGCCGCCGCTGCCGCGTGGTCGGTTCGGCCCCTGACCCCATGGTCCCTGATTGTTACCGCCGCCGCCCCAAGGGCCGCCGCCGCCATTCTGATTGCTCCAGGGCATCAAAACCTCGTTGTTCGTTAAAGTCTTCCCCGCATCCTGGACCGTGGGGGCTGACCGGCGGATGCGTTGGTGACCGTTATAGGTATCACCGCACCGGCTTTCAACGCAGCGTGAGAAACTTGGTCAATTTAATTGGAAAATAGTTCGTTTTCACGCACGACGGCGGTCATAGACGACGTAGCGGGTGGGATAGCTGTCCCTTTCGCCAGCCGGCACCGCGATCGTCTCTCCCGCCTGCCAGAGATTGGGATCGATCTCAGGAAACGACGCATCGCCGTCGAGATCGGCCTCGACATGGGTGATGCAGAGCCGGTCGGCCAGATTGATCGCCTGCGCGTAGATCTGGCCGCCGCCGATGATGCAGATCTCGTCGGCGGCGGTTTCGAGCGCCAGCCTTTCAGCCGCGTCCATCGCCTCGGGCAGCGAATGCGCCATACTGATAGCGGGATCGTCGATCGCCGCTTGCCGCGAGATGACCACGTTCGGCCGTCCCGGCAGCGGCTTGCCGATCGAATCGTAGGTCTTGCGGCCCATTACGACAGGCTTGCCCAATGTCAGCGCCTTGAAGCGCTTGAGGTCGCTCGAAAGCCGCCACGGCATGTCGCCGTCGCGGCCGATGGTGCCGTTGCGGGCAACGGCGGCGATGATGGTCCTGCGGATATCGGCCATGAAATGTCCCGGATCAGACGGCGATCGGCGCCTTGATGCTGGCATCGGCCTCGTAGCCGATCAGCTCGAAATCATCGAAGGTGAAGCCGAAAATGTCCTTCACCTCAGGATTGATGCGCATGAAGGGCAGCGGCTTCGGCCGGCGCGTCAACTGCAGCTTCGCCTGGTCGAAATGGTTGTGGTAGAGATGGGCGTCGCCGAGCGTGTGGACGAAATCGCCGGGTTTGAGCCCCGTCACCTCAGCCACCATCATCGTCAAAAGCGCATAGGAGGCGATGTTGAACGGCACACCGAGGAAGATGTCGGCGGAGCGCTGGTAGAGCTGGCAGGAGAGCCTGCCGTCGGCGACATAGAATTGGAACAGACAATGGCAGGGCGGCAGCGCCATATTGTCCACTTCCGCCGGATTCCAGGCCGAGACGATGTGGCGGCGCGAATTGGGATTGTTGAGGATGCCTTTGACCAGATTGGCGATCTGGTCGATATGGCCGCCATCCGGTGCCGGCCAGGAGCGCCATTGTGCGCCATAGACCGGCCCGAGGTCGCCGTTCTCGTCGGCCCACTCATCCCAGATCGAGACGCCGTTCTCCTTGAGATAGCGGATATTCGTTTCGCCCTTCAGGAACCACAAAAGCTCGTGGATGATCGAGCGCAGATGCAGCTTCTTCGTGGTGAGGACGGGAAATCCTTCTTCGAGGTCGAAGCGCATCTGGTAGCCAAAGACCGAGCGGGTGCCGGTGCCGGTGCGGTCGCCCCGGTCGGAGCCTTTTTCCATCACATGCTTCAGGAGATCGAGATATTGCTGCATGTCGCGCTGATTCCGTTTTCTCCAATTTAAGCCTTCGCCTTCAGGAAACCAATCGCCGGCGGGCATTTTCCCGTTCTTTCTGCTGCCGGAGATAAAGCTTTTGTGACGTTTGCCCTTTCCTTGGGCGAAGGAAATCACTATATCAGCCCTGCCGGCTTTCGGGCCGGCTATGGCAATAAATGAGCGGTGTAATAAACCTATTGGACCCGGGGGCGTTACACAGACAACCCCTGCCAGTTAGTCGACCGCAACTTCCCCAGAATGATGCATGCGTGCCGATCGCCCTAGGCGATCGAACAGCGCGCATTCCGTTTAGAAGACAAGGCCGAGGAGCGGAGCCTACTTCGCAGCGGACGAGGTCTTGTCGTCAGAATCTAATCAAAAGCCGGCCGGCAGGCCGTCAATTTCCGGCGACGCCGGCTTGGACCCCGAAGGGGCTTTGAGCTTCTGATCTCAGCGCTGTGGCAACCGATCACTCTGGTCGCTCATCATCATAAGACCCGGCCACAAAGTTGGCACGGATGCCCCAGCCTTCCGTCCCACTAGGTGCGAGGAAAATCACCCCACACTTGCCGTAGTGGCGGACCAGTTTTTCAACGCTTGCGATGCCGGCTGCCCCCTTCTCGATCATGTAGATCGTGCGCGGACTGATGCCAGAATGCTCCGCCACCTCGGCCTGAGTTTGACCGAGGACAAGTCGTGCGACGGCAAGCATTCGTGATGGCGGCCTCATGCCGTCTTGGTGTCACCAAAATCTCTCCTTCGCAAACAAATGTTGACAATAGCGAACGAGTCGCAAATAAACGCGATCAGATCGCTAATTGCAGCGATCGGATCGCCAATCCTTCGTGGCGCCTGCTGGCCGCGAATCGCTAGGAACAGGATGTCCCGATGAAGTTCGCCTATTTGAATTCGGAAGATGCGCAGCGCCTTTCCGCTGATCTGCGCTCCATTGAAGCTGGATTGATCCGGACACTGTCTTTGGACACCGCTCCCATCCTCCAAGCTCATCAGATGTATTCGCGAAGGACGGCCTGCCTTTCCGGGTACGTCTTTGGCCATCCATCTCTGGGAGACGGTCGTGAGGTCATGACCAGTCAGCTCATGTACATGGACACAGAGGCCGGCATCGCGCGCACGGTCAACCGTTGGTACCGCTTGGGCCATCCGGCCGGAACCGGAAAAGCATGAAGCCGGGCCGAACGCGGCCGCTACTTCGCACCAATGCTTCACTAGGATTCAAATAGGTGTCCCGTGACAGATAAACCGCCATCACAAGATCGCCACTTCCAGCGCCGGCAGCAGGCAGCAATCGCCGGATTGCATCTGCCGACCGCCGAGGAACTGCTTCGAGGGATGGCCTTCTTCCGCGAAGACTTGGCCGAAGACATCCGCGAATATTCCGACCGTCTGTCGGGTCTACTTAAGAAGCGCAAGCGGACCGGGCTTGCGCTCCTCGCCGCTGGTCTGAGTGAGCTAGCTTTGTATCCGAGTAACGACGGCGTGCTTGCGGTGGAGGCCGCTCTCGATCTCATCGATGATGCACAAGGACTGCCGGTCGATGAGTGCCGCCTGCGGTGCAGATTCTACCGGGCGTTCTTTGGGGACGGCCAAGCGACGGCTTTGATCGCCGGGGAGATCGCCCATCTTGCTTCTGGGAATTTAACTACTGCAGAGAACCTCCACCTGCTCTGGCGTTCGCTCAGTTGGGCGGCACAATCCCGTGCACTCCACGCGCGTCAACGAGCAGGCGTCTCTATTCAGAGATCCGCAGAGTGGTTCGAGATGGAAGTGCGGACCTACGAGGTCCACTTCAAAAATGCGATTACGTCAATAATGGTCGACGGGCCGGAACCCAAGGATTCAGTAGATGCCGGTCTTTCAATCGCGACCTGGGAAGAAGAGCCCCTGGAGCACCAGACGCGACTGACCGACGGTGTCGTCGTTATCAGCGGTGTCGGTAATGACACGACGGCCGATGGGAAGCGAGTAGCCAAGGAATTCGAAAAGTTCAAACAGCGTGCGTTGCCTCTGCCCGGCATGCCGGAGTTGACCGAAGTTCGTACGAGGCTGATCGCGGAATTTCCCTATGCTGTGACGGTTATTGACAATGTGCTAGAGGGCCTTGATGGCCGGGCCAATGTCTACCTGAGGCCTATCATCCTGCTTGGGGCGCCCGGAAGCGGCAAGACTGAGTTTGCCAAACGATTGAGTAAGGAACTCGGCGCGCCCTTTGAAGTCATATCTTGTGGAGGAGTGAGCGATAGCGCCATCGGCGGGACCGCCCGGAGGTGGTCATCGGGCGAACCAAGCCTTGCGATTATGGCCGTGCGTCGACACCGATGCGCCGGACCGATCATAATTCTCGACGAGATCGATAAGATCGGCACCAGTCGCAACAATGGCAATGTGCACGATGTGTTGATTGGCCTGTACGAACCGGTGACATCTCGCTGTTGGCATGATCCCTACATTCAGGCCCCTTGCGATCTGTCACACGTGTCTTGGCTGATGACCGCGAACTCCATTGAGTCGGTACCGGCCGCTCTACGCGACCGGTGCCGAATCCTTCCTTTTCCCTGCCCGGGAGCCGATCATCTGCCGCAGCTCGTCCCCCCTATCCTCGCGCGGCGGTACATCGATGCGGGGTACGATCCGCGCTGGGCCACGCCACTCGAAGGATTCGAATTGGATGCCTTGGCGAAAGTCTGGACGGGTGGTTCGATCCGAAGGTTGGAACGGGTCGTCGAGGGATTGCGGAAGGCGCGCGAGCAAGCAAGGCGGCAACAATGAATTTGCGAAAGGCCGCATATGCTGACACGCACGTCATGTTGGAGGGCGACCGTACACGCGTCGCGGAGGAGGGTCCAACTCAAGCCGCTTCGCGTGCAGACATCTCCTAGCCCGGTCCAAGGCCGCGGCCAAAATGTCTAACGACTGCTGGAAACGGAGTCTGGCATGCCACGAGGCGGTAAAGACGAGACGACCGAAGCCGACGACGTCAGGCCGCTCAATGAAGCGGCGGACGACAACGAAACGTTTGGCCAGGCACTGTCACGTGCGGGCTTCCACCCGGCCAAGGTCGGGCGGAGGGTTGTGTCCCAGGGGAAACGCAGGGAGGCGCTGAAGAAGTGGCCTTCCGGGACCGCGGACAAATAGAGCGGTTAAACGCTATCGTGTCACCCAGCGGGGATTCAAGGGCAAAGCCGTGATCGTACGGCGGTTAAAAACACTCAGCGACGGTTCTGGGATGATTCCTCGCACATTTACGATTCCCACGTACCAAAGTGCGGAATTCGTCTGGGTTACGAAAACCACGTTAATGAGACGCGATCTAAAAGAGCTCTACATACTCGCGCAACAGGGACGGAAGTTTCGATGTCACAACATGAACTGCCGATCCGTGGGAGCAAATTGATTGCACGACATACGCGCCGGGATGGCGCCATTTGGAGTACCTGTCTGCCGCTGCCATGGTTAGGCGCGGACTAATCTTGGTGACAAGCTCATCGTGAAAGTTGTTCTCCGAACCATGGTGCGGCAGCGTCAGGACCCCAACGTTGTTCAATAGACGCCCGTAGTGCTTGAGGAACGCCTTACGACGTTTTCCCGAGGCGAGTGCAGCATCTCCGGTTCCCAGCCAGGCGACCCGGTGCGAAAGGAGCCACCAATGCTCCCCTTTGTTTGTGGCGAAGCTCTCGCCGCGCATGCTTAAGCTGAATCCATTCACAGGCCCAGAATATAGGCACAATGACGTGATATTCAGATCAACCGTCACCGCGTCATAGGCGGCAATTAGATCGGCGACATCGCTCGTGAGAAGAGTTTTCAAGTTTTCAATGTCCTCAAGCCATGATTTCAGCTTGGGAAGAGATAAACCCCGTTCCTTGGCAAGGGCCCGTAAGAACTTTGTTTGATCCTGCGAGATTCCCGGATCGACGAAAGGCGCCAACAACCAGTCACTGCCGAAGGACGAAACGACTACTGCCGTAGTGTCAGGAGCGATCAGCGCCCCCGTTCCGTCATTGTTGTCGGTGGATCCATCAGGGTATCGGCCAACTCTACCGAGACCAGTGAATTTCCACGCCTCCACAGAATCAACCCGCGCCGACAAATCGGGATCAAAAGGCTCGGTTGGCGGTTCGATACTACCAGGAGCACCACCATCACCCCGGCTGGACTGGACGAATATGATTCTTCGCGGATTGAAACGAGATATGGCAGAACTTGGATCTGCAACGAAGGACCGGTAAAACTCCGTGTTCGCCGATGCGCGATCCTCGACATAGCTTCGAGCGAAGGCAATTAACCTATCAACGTCGTTGAGCAACGGCATTACTATTGTGCCAACCCTGAGCCCCCTCTTTTCATGGAGCAGTTCCTCGAGCCCACTGACATGGTCCACGTGAAAGTGGGTTATGTACAGGATGTCGAGCTGTCTGCGAGGCCCGAGATCCTTGATGTAAGACCGTACCCTCGCCTTCCGCGCCGAGGCGTATTTACTCATTGACCCGCAGTCGACGACATAGCTTACGGGCCCCTTCTCTCCATTCACGAGAGCACTGTGAAAAAATCCCTGTCCAACCGGGTGTTGGGTTCGCTCATGAATTACCATCGCACCATCCCCTCGCGACGACATTAATTGCCTCTTCGTTTAGATCTCAAAAATTGCTTTCCTTAAGATAAACGTGGAGGTTGCAGCGCAAAAAATGCGGTGGCCTGTATCGATGAGAAGCTCCCGTTGATTAACGGATGATGGGTATCGTTACTTCAAATGGTCTCCGTGTGTGCTTCGAGCGCGGCCGAGCAAATGCAGTATCTGTGCCTGACGGTCAGATCTGGCTCCCGGTACCGGCCACGAACGTCTTGATCACCGTCAATCGAATTGTCGAAGTTCGAGCCATCGGCGTTCCTCGTGGTGAGGACACATCGTCGTGATCCAACGAGCCTCCAGCCTCATATTGAGCAACGACCAGCCGTTTCCTTGACGCTCGATCTTGGCCTAGTCTGTCATGTAACCGAGGCAACCGCTAAACTATAGGTCGCGATTCGGAGGGATAAAATGGCGGGTATCGGCAAGCACTTCTATAGGGTGGGCAGCGCCTCGTATTCGAGTGAAGCCGTCCCGGACGAAGACAAGGCTCTGAACGAATTCATCGCACAGCATCGAAAGAAAATCGAACCCTGGCTTTCCGCGACATTCCAGGCTGAGCATCTCAATCTTCTGATCGGCAGCGGCTTCACTACGGCAATTGGGAAGATCGCCGGCTCGCCGGCTACCGGGATGGGAACGATCAAGCTCGGCGGCGTTTACGAGACGTACATTGACGAGCATGCCCAGGTGACTGCCAAGAAGATGGGCCGCGGCGAGGCAAACATCGAAGATCAGCTAAGGAGCGCCCTCGCGGTTCTTGCCGGAATTGAGATTACTGACATCGAAGACGCAGAGGATCTGAGGAAGCGGGTAAATTCCCAGCTACGGGCTTTCCTCGAATCCTTGCTGGAGACGGAGATTGGCATCGCCAAAGCATCCGGGAAGAAAGCGTCTGACATGGAACTCGCTTTGCAGTCCTTCCTTCTGAGTTTTGCGAGCCGGACGGCTTCGCGCGAACGGCTGCATGTGTTCACGACGAACTACGACCGCTTGATCGAACATGGTTGCGATCTGGCTGGCCTTCGAATGATTGATCGCTTCGTTGGCGCCCTCAATCCCATCTTCCGGGCTTCGAGATTGGACGTCGACTATCACTACAACCCTCCTGGGATACGGGGCGAACCGCGTTTCATGGAAGGCGTTGTTCGGCTGACGAAGCTTCACGGCTCTCTGGACTGGATATACGACGACGCCCGCAGGACGATTTCGAGACTAGGACTGCCTTTCGGTGCGCCGCTCGATCACACGGGAATTCCCCATGACCCCGTTGACACCGTAATGATTTACCCAAATCCTGCGAAGGATTTCGAGACCACACATTATCCATATGCGGAACTCTTCCGAGACTTCGCGGCATCGGTCTGCAGGCCCAATGCAGTCCTCTTCGTTTACGGCTACGGTTTCGGGGACGACCACATCAATCGCGTCATCCTCGACATGCTCTCCATTCCATCGACGCATGTCGTGATCGCGGCTAGATCGATGAGCGAGCGACTGGAACTATTCCTATCCCGAACCCGTGAAGCACAAACTACTTTGCTTGTCGGGACCCACTTCAGCGACTTGCAAACGATGACCCGCAACTATCTGCCGAAGCCTGCTCTCGACTACATTACGGCCAGAATGACCGCGCTTCTGAAGGAGCGTCCCCTCGATGTCTCCATGACCACTCCGACAGAGGGCGTGCAATGACCTACCCTATCCAGGCGTTGTCAGATCTGGTCATCGGAACCGTTGAGGCCGTATCTCCATCGGAGATCGAAGTGTCACTTGGTGGCGAGACTCCGCAAGCGATCGCTCTAAACACCGGGATTCCGACGCCTTTTCCCCGCATCAACAGCTATGTACCGAACGAAGTCGGCGCGACCGTTGCGTACGTGACCTGGATTGGAGTCGTGAAGTCGGCGATGCCTCGTGGAGGTCAAAGAGACCTTGCGCTCGTGGATCTGCCGTTCCCTACAAGGAGGATGAGCGTGTCGCCCATCGGCACCCTACTCCTGCGAACAGGAAGTGACGGCAAACCACGACAGGAGCTTTCGCGCGGCGTGCTAGCATTCCCCTCGGTAGGTGATCAGGTCTTGATCCCGACGCCGGACCAGGTGGCGGCCATCGTCGGCGCCGGCGACACCGACCGTCGCGTTGTCATAGGGTCCTCTCCACTGGCAATGGACGCTGACATTATGGTCGATCCGGACAAGATATTTGGACGGCACCTGGCTGTTCTCGGAAACACCGGAAGCGGAAAGTCCTGCTCCGTGGCCGGTCTTATACGATGGTCGCTCGATGCCGCTGCCGAACAGAGACGAAAGGCAGGCAAACCTGGGAGGCCTAATGCGCGCTTCATCATCCTCGACCCCAACGGAGAGTATAGTCGAGCCTTTGCCGACGACCCCACGAGTGTCCGGGTTTTTCGTGTTCCCCCACTGCAGGATGAAGAAAAGGCTCTGAAGGTTCCGGCATGGCTCTGGAACGGCAGCGAATGGAGTACGCTTTCACAGGCCCAACCGGCCGTGCAGAGGCCGCTCCTTTTGCAGGGGCTGAGGGAGCTGAAGAGCGGCGCGCAGCTTGACCTTTCGCCAGAGGCCAAGGTGGCCCGACTGGTTTCCTCTTATTTGACATCGGTTAGATCGACCTTGGCGAATGGTCGCCAGGAGTACACCGGCTTCCCGGGCAACAAGAACTTCGGGGGCGTACTACTCACACTGGCTGCCGATTGTGAGACTTGGCCAGCGATCATCGACGACCCTTATTGCGAAGCCATCGAAGCGGTACAATCGACCGTCGACGCGCTTATCCAGGCAAAGCTGGAGAGAGGGAAGTATTGGAGCGACTTCGCTGCCGCCGACCTCGAGGAAGTTGCCGCCTCTCTCGAAACGCTGCTCGATGCGCTTCCGGCGGAGGAAGCGTTGGAGCATATGCACGAGGACGCGCCTCGCATTTTCGATGTCTCCAGTCTTTCAAGTCATCTGGAAGCTCTTGCCGCGCGCCAGTCCGCGAATGTTGCGAACTTTGTCTCGACACTGGGCTTGAGAATACGAGGCATGCTCGCGGACAATCGGCTCGGCAGCGTCATCAACGATCCGGAACCACCGGAGTTCAAGGACTGGCTGGAGGACCATGTAGGAGCGAGCAACGCTTCTAATGGGAACATAGCCGTTATCGACCTTTCTCTTGTTCCGTCGGATACGGTGCACATTATCGTTTCGGTCCTTGGACGTGTAGTGTTCGAAGCTTTACAGCGCTATCGACGCACCGCTGCACAATCCCTGCCTACCGTCCTAGTTCTCGAAGAGGCGCATAATTTCGTCAAGGGTGTTGGGTCGCCTGATAGGGAAACATGGAATGCGTCCGACCTCTGTCGTGACGTTTTCGAGCGCATCGCCCGCGAAGGACGAAAATTCGGACTTGGTCTTCTGGTCTCCTCACAAAGGCCTTCGGAGCTTTCGGCTACCTTGCTTGCTCAGTGCAACACATTTCTCCTCCACCGCATCGTCAACGATGCGGACCAGAAACTGGTGTCCAAGCTGGTGCCCGATAACATCGGCGGGTTGCTGAAGGAGCTTCCCGGTTTGCCATCCAGGCACGCAGTCCTTCTCGGTTGGGCGGCGCCTATCCCAGTGCTCGTTGAGATGCGAGAATTGAAACTTGAACATCAACCGCGTTCGACTGATCCAGCATACTGGGACGTTTGGACCGGGATCGAGAAACGTGAGATCGATTGGGACGCACTCGTCAACTCATGGCAGGGTTAGGGGAATGCGGGTTTTGTACTCGTGACCGGCCTTTACACAATTGCGAGCGGCGAGACGTCCCGACATCCCATGGCGCGCCGACGATTGCACTTGCCGCTGCAAGATTGCGGCTAGTCGGTGAAGTCGACGAGATACTCGGAACCCGGTCGCTTGCCGGTAAGAACCAGATGTTCCCGCGCCCGAGTGCAAGCTACGTAGAGTAGCCGCCGCTCCGTTTCGTATACGTCGTCAAGCTCCGCCTCATCGGCGGCATCCGCCACGCGCTCGTCGAGAGGCAGGATTCCTTCATCGCAAGCCATTACGACTACGGCGCGAAATTCCAGACCTTTCGCCAGGCTCATCGGCGACGTGACAATATCAGCAGCCCCATCGATTTCCGGTATGCTTGCTCGGGCACGCGGGATCAATTGCGACGTCCGCACGAAGACGCCGATCTCATGAGCAGCGATACCTTCATCCAGCCAGGCGGCGATCGTCGCGCGCACACTGTCGGATTCCTCGCGCTCATTCTCAAAGGTTCTGATTTCCGGCGGCGGACCAGAGAATACGGAAACGATACCGCGACGCTCGTCCTCGAGCCCATCGGTGTCGCGTAGAACGTTGGGCAAGAGCTTGTCAGCAGCCCGGCGGATCTGCTGTGACGTGCGATAGCAGACCTTGAGCGTATGCGACCTGCCGCGAACGTCGATGCCTAGGCCAGCCCAAGAAAAAGGATGCTGGAAGATACGCTGGCCTACATCTCCAGAGAGAAAAATGGCGTCGGCACCCGCCGGAGCCAATGCAGCAAAGAATCGGAGCTCTGCCGGCGCAAGATCCTGTGCCTCATCGATGATGATGTGGTCGAATGGATTCGACTTCCTGTCGATGATCGAACCGGCAAGGCTTGTGAAGACCTCAGACCAGGTTGTATAGCGCTCAGCCGACAATGACGCGCGTACCGACGCAAACACGGGCCAGAGCCGCTCCCGCTGGTTCGGACCCAGGCGGCTCTTGCGGCCCATTCTTTGAACGGTCGCATAGGCCTCCGGCGACGTAATCCCCCAGGCGTCGATCACATTGGTCCACTCCGACAGCAGGAATCGATCCGAGAATCCCTTCAGATCGGCTTTGGTCGCGGCATCGTGGAGCCATTCCCTAAGCACCGATTCTGACGCAATCCGGGGGCGCACGCCATACTCGAGTTGATGCATCTGTTCCGCTATTCCGCGAAAGGAGGCGGTGGTGATGCGAGGTACAATGCCGCCAGTCTCCGGCGCGAGTACGAGAAGCTTCTTTGCCATGGCGTCGGCAAGGGGCTGGGAGAAACTTGCCAACAAAATCCGAGCATTCGGGTTTTGCCGGGCCAGCCGGACCGCGCGATGGATCGCGACGATCGTCTTGCCTGTCCCGGCCGAACCCGCCACGCGGGCAGGTCCAGCGAACGTTTGCTCAACCAGCGACCGTTGCGAGGGATGGAGGAAGACCCCCCATTTCTCCCACGGGAAGGCGAGTGCCTGTTCCAGTTCATCCTGGTCAGCAATCGGACGAATCCTGCGCAGTGCATCCGGGTGGAAAAATGGATCGGCGGGGCGAGCAACAGGCGCGGGCAGTGTACCCGTGGCGGCATATTCCAGTAGCGCCTCGGAGGCCTCTGCTGGCAGATGCGTCGCAAGTGCAAAAAAACCTTCCTCGTTGGCGTCGCGGACATCGGCGAGCCAGTCTTCGGGAACACCCGCTGACAGCAGCGCCTCATCGTCGAGAGACGCGAAAAGCGGCTGAAACGGTGAAGCGTCCTTCACGCCATTCGCAGGCTCGGGGAAAACGAAGTTAAACGTTCCGGACGGCGCAACGTCTTCGACACGCTCGCGCACTTCGACGATCTGTATTGCACCTGTCCGTGGATGCGCCTCAATCCGCCGACGCTCAGCCCACGCATAAGCCGCGTCGTGATGGTCGACATAGGCAACCAACATGCTGTCTCTCGTCCTGTGGACGATCAGCCTTATGTCTCGATTGACACGAGCCGACCAGAAGTTCGGATCCTTGCTGTTGTCAATGCGATGGAGCTGTAGCCCGTTGCCGGACGGATCCATCTGTAAATCAAAGACACTGGCCTTGACTGCCTTCTGATCCAAGCCTGATAGGCGGTTGAACGAGGCCGTGAATGTCTCTGCTATCAGGAAGTTCACGTCACCACCTCACTTCCATTGTGCACGCAGCCGGTCGAGCTGTTCACTCCAGAATTCGATCTCATCAACAAAGGAATATCCAAGCGATCGCGAAAGGTCGAAGAAGCCCTTGCCCGGTTGCAGATCGTGTTTGTGAACCACCAGCGCGGTGATGAGTGGTCGTCCGCCTTCGTGCTCATCAGTGGAAAGTTCACCAAGAAAGTGAGCGAGCCGCGGGTCATGCGGCTCCATCTGAACCGCCGAAATCTTGCTTGCCAGTTCCGAATAGGTGATCGGGTCGCAGCGCTTCGCTCGCTGCCTCAGAATGATTAGGGCCTCGTCCTTGGCCTTCTTCCAGGCCAAGGCACCAAATCCGTGATCGAAGTTTTCCCGCCGCATATCCATCAGGCCCATTGGTCAGAAAGGTTGTGGCGAGTTCCGAGCATGTAGAGGCCACTATGCACGTCCAAGATACTCCAATCCGATTTACCCTTAAGGAGTTCTTGCATCAAAGCGTTGTTTTCATAAATGGCGCCGGGCTCGAATGCCTCGTTATCAAGTGCGCTTCCCGCAGGCTTTTGGGGCAGCAACTTCGCTTGGTGCAGTAGCGACAGGCCCATATAAATCGGCCCTCCCGGTGGAAGCATGACTTCACGGTTCTTGAGTGTGGAGGCCAAGGCAGGCTTCGAGAACAATGCCACCATAAACATTGCTGTCGCATTCCAACTGCCTATGTAGCGCGGTCGCTCTTCTGTTTTCGACAGTATCGGCTGCAGCCATCGCTCTTGCGCGCGGCCATAGCTCGCAAGATCATCCGGCAAATCTCTGGGCAACCTGACTTTTTGAAACATTGCATAGCCGCCAGTGAGAGACTGTTCGATCGGGGTCGGGCCGCGCTCAAGGTGAAATGTCTTTGCTTTGCCAAGCGATGTAGAATCGAGGGTCGAAAGGACCTTCGTCGCATTGTCCGTAAAATCGTCGTGTATCTGGGCTAGATGCCCCCATCCTAGCCCGACGGCGAAGCAGACGTGCCACGGGTCGCGATCGGGAAACTTGGCCAACTGGTCTGTGATTTCGTCGAACGCGAACTTATTCAGCTTCTTACTGCCGTCGTGCAGCAGTTGCTGAACTTTTGATCGTGCTGGGCCTCCGCCGATTCCGCCGCCCTTCGCGCAAAGTTCGTTGAAGGTTGTTTGGACCATATTGAGCGGCTTTGCGATCTTCATGATCAAACCCCAAAAACCTTCATTACTTCATCCCCGAAATGATTAATGACCTTCACCGCAATTCTGCCTGCCGATTCCGATGAAGCCGCCCCTTTGTTCCGAGAT
>NZ_NWSW01000027.1:0-82948 GCF_002531805.1 Rhizobium sp. M1
AGCCCCGGAAGCTACGCCTCCGAACGCATGGGCTGAGTCGCCGAGAGGTTAACGCGGCGGCAAGAATCTCGATCATGCCGTCGATGAGATCGTCGGCAACGGATCTTCATTCCGGCCATATATGAGGATTATTCATTCTTTGCATAAATGTGAGTTTATTCAATTAGTTAGATAAATTCATCAACGGAATGCGGCCCCGTCACGTTAGGGAATATCGAGGCCGCGTTAACTTTTTGTTAACCATGTCAGCGGTAGACATGGTCAACGATTTCTTCACACAGATGACCAAAGTGCTAACAGACGCTCGCTCTATCCGCATCAAGGGCCGCTCCTTCCTGGCCGTCATGTTGTCTCCGGACCTTCCTTTCGATGATTGGCTGGCGAGGCTCGACGATCTGGCCGCGCGTTCGGCCGGGTTCTTCCTCGGACGCCCGGTTGTTCTCGACCTGACGGACCTGCAAATCGACAAGCCGCAGCTGAAGGAGCTCATTGCCGAGCTTGCCAAGCGCAATGTCAGCATCATGGGCATCGAAGGCGCTCGGCCGTCCCTTCTCGGCTCCGGCATGCCGCCGGCGCTCAAAGGCGGCCGCTCGGCTTCCGACATCGAGGTTCAGACGAGTGATCCGGTCGAATCGTCGAGTAAGCCGGCGGCTCCCGAGATCCGCCCGGCAACGACGCAATCGATCGTCATTCGCGAGCCGGTGCGCTCCGGGCAATCGGTGATCTTTCCGGAAGGCGACGTCACCATTGTCGGGTCGGTCGCCTCAGGCGCCGAGGTCATCGCCGGCGGTTCGGTGCATATCTACGGGGCGCTGCGCGGCCGCGCCATGGCGGGCTCGATCGGCAACGCCTCGGCACGGATCTTCTGCCGCAAGCTCGAGGCCGAGCTGGTCGCAATCGACGGCATCTACAAAATGGCGGAAGACATGGCGCCCAATCTTCGCGGACAGGCTGTTCAGCTCTGGCTCGAAGACGATGCGATCATGGCGGAAAAACTGATCTGACTACGGTCCGCGCGTCTTCAAAAGACGCGCAAAGGACGCGGCGCAACACTTTGAATTACTGCGGCACGGCAAAGGAGAGAGAAATGGGGAAAGTGATCGTCGTCACGTCAGGCAAGGGCGGGGTCGGAAAGACGACCTCGACGGCCGCATTGGGAGCGGCGCTGGCGCAACGCAATGAAAAGGTCGTCGTCGTCGACTTCGACGTCGGCCTGCGCAATCTCGACCTGGTGATGGGGGCCGAACGCCGGGTCGTCTACGACCTGATCAACGTCATCCAGGGCGACGCCAAGCTCACCCAGGCGCTGATCCGCGACAAGCGACTGGAGACGCTGTTCCTGCTGCCGGCGTCCCAGACGCGCGACAAGGACAATCTGACGGCCGAGGGCGTCGAGCGCGTCATCAACGATCTGAAGCGCTATTTCGACTGGATCATCTGCGACAGCCCCGCCGGCATCGAACGCGGCGCGACACTTGCCATGCGCCATGCCGATGTCGCCGTCGTCGTCACCAACCCGGAAGTGTCGTCGGTGCGCGATTCCGACCGCATCATCGGCTTGCTCGATGCCAAGACCGCCAAAGCCGAACGCGGCGAGCGGATGGAAAAGCACCTGCTGCTGACCCGCTACGACGCCAACCGCGCCGAACGCGGCGACATGCTGAAGGTCGACGACGTGCTGGAAATCCTCTCCATCCCGCTGCTCGGCATCGTGCCGGAAAGCATGGATGTGTTGCGCGCCTCCAACGTCGGTGCGCCGGTCACGCTGGCCGAAAGCCGCAGCCCGGCCGCCATGGCCTATTTCGATGCCGCCCGCCGGCTCGCCGGCGAGACCCTGCCGATGGCCATCCCCGAGGAAAAGCGCAATATTTTCGGCAAACTTTTCGGACGGAGGGCGGCATGAATATTTTCCGTCTCTTCAACAAGCAAAGAACCGCGCCCGCCGCCCGTGAACGCCTGCAGGTGCTTCTCGCCCACGAGCGCGCCTCGGCAGGATCGGACCTGGTCACCCTGCTGCGCGAGGAAATCCTTGCGGTGATCGCCAAGCACGTCGAACTCGACCACGACAAGGTGCAGGTGACGATCGACCGCAACGAATTTGTCTCGACGCTCGAGATCGACGTCGAAATCCCGCTGAACGCGGCCGTACAGGCCGCTTGAGGGTAAAGACACGCTTATCTCGTTGCCCTGAAGATACGAAAGCCGCCATAGAACATGGCAGCTCAGTTGATGGCAACCTTGCTCTCCCCGACGTCATCCTCGGCCTTGTGCCGAGGATCTGCTGCCCTATCGACCGGGGGCAGATGCTCGGACAAGCCCGAGCACGACGAAATGAGGGCTTGGCCGACCTTGCCAGCAGTCTGAGCCGCCATGGAAAACATGGCGGCTTTTTGCGTCGATCTTTCCGGCCGAAAGGCTCAGCGGCCGCCCTCGATCTTGCGGTGGCGCTGGGCGATGCCGCCCTTGCCATAGGGATAATCGAGAGACTGCGGCGCACTGACCTCGTTCAGCCTGGCCATCTCTTCCTTGGAAAGCTCGACCTTCATGGCGGCGAGATTGTCGGCGAGCTGTTCGGGCGTGCGGGCACCGAGAATGACCGAGGTGACGGCCGGCTGCGCCGCCGTCCAGGCGAGCGCCACCTGCGCCATGCTGGCGCCGCGGGCCCTGGCGATCTCCTCAACCGCGCCGATGATCGCCCAGGTGCGTTCCTGGGCATTGCGCGGCGCATAGGATTCGCTGCCGCGATTGGGGTTCTCGCCGAGGCGGGTGGCGCCGGTCGGCATCTCGTCGCGCTTGTACTTGCCGGTCAGCCAGCCGCCGCCGAGCGGCGACCATGGCAAGAGGCCCATGCCGGCATCCTGGCAGGCGGCGACGATTTCGAGCTCGATGTCGCGGGCGAGCAGGCTGTATTGCGGCTGCAGCGTCACCGGCCGCGTATAACCGCGCGCCTTGGCGATCTCCGACGCCTTGGCGATGTGCCAGCCGACATAGTTGGAGAAGCCGTAATAGCCGATCTTGCCTGATGAAACCGCATCGTCGAGGAAGCGCAGCGTCTCTTCGATCGGCGTCAGCGCGTCCCAGGCATGCATCTGGTAGAGATCGATCTGTTCGAGGCCGAGGCGGCGCAGCGAATCGTCGAGCGCCTGGCCGAGATGCCGGCGCGACAGGCCGATATCGTTGGGTCCATTGCCCATCGGAAACCGGCCCTTGGTGGCGACGATCGCCTGGCGGGCCTCGGTCGGGCGCGCCTTCAGCCAGCGGCCGATGATCTCTTCCGACTTGCCGGCGCTATAGACATCGGCGGTATCGATGAAATTGCCGCCCCAAGCGAAATAATCGTCGAGCAGCTTGTGCGAGGCCGTCTCGTCGGCCTCCGCGCCGAAGGTCATGGTGCCCAGGCAATAGGCGGTGACGACGGCCCCGCTGGGACCGAGCTTGCGATAATCCATTTATTCCTCCTCATGCGGATACCCGCAGCCGACGCGCAAAATCGCCGGGGTAGAAGCCGGGGCTTCCGCAATCCAATGACAATATCGAGCTTGAGGCGGCCGCTGCCGCCGGATGACGTATGGCGCCCTGGGCTCATCCAGCGCAGGGGCGAGGGCAGCATAACCAATCCCGCCTGTGCCACAAGTGGGAAAACATATTCCCGCCTGCCGCGCAGCCGGCGACCTATGCTTTTCGCGAAAGCGATTCGGCAATCAGATCGGCCGCGGCGATGCCGGTCTCATAGGCGCCGTGCGCCGTCGAATAACGCGTGCGCGAACAGGCTTCGCCGGCAAAGAAGATCCGTCCGTCATGCGGTGCGGCGAGGAGCCCGCGCAGATCGGAGGCGCCGGATTCGGCATAGGAATAGGAGCCGCCGATATGGGGGGCAGCGGCCCAGGCCGAGATCGCGGCCACCGACAATTGCTTGCGGATATCGGCGCCGAATTCTGCCGCCAGTTCATCTCCAGCGAAGGCGAAGGCGGCCACTTTTCCCTCCCGCTCCAGATCGTGCGCGAGGTCGCCGGCAAAATAGGCTTCGACGACAGGAGCGCCGAGCGGCCGGAGTTGATAGGTGCCGGTCGCAGCACGGCTGACGGAGCCGAGCATATGGGTATCGGCCGGCAGCGCCTCCGGATGGGCGAGCCTGAGGAAGAGCTTGTCGGCAAGCCCGAGCGGCAGGCGCGCCGCCGCCTCGACCTTCTCGGTCAAGGGAGGGTCGAAGACGATCCTGCCCGTGGCAAGCATATTCGTGGAAACGGTCACCAGCACCGCACGGGCGCTGAGCCCACCCTGGTTCGTCTCGATGCCGACACCGCCGGCAGGGCGGTGGTTTAAACGCGTGACCTCGACGCCGAGCCTTGCCGGAACCGGCCTGCCATAGAGCGAGATCAAGGTTCCGTAGCCCTGGCGCACCCGCCAATCGGGGCCGGGGCCGGGGTCGTATCTGGTGTAGTCGACGACCGATGAGCGTTCCAGCTCGGCGCCGGTGATATAGGTGCCGATCGCCCGGATCTGGCCGTTCCAGGGATTGCCGGGTTCGAGCATCGCGGCCAGATCGGTGTCATCGCCTTCGTGATTGTCGAGCCGTTCGAAATAGGCGCCGATCGCTTCCTGGGCGGCCTGGGTTTCCGCATCGTCGCGCTGCAGCCGCCGGCCGCCGTTCCAGGGCGCCGGTGTGCGATCGACCGTCAATCCGACCGCGTCGGCAAGACCGGTCCAGGCATTGGTCCGCGCCCCGTGCAGCCAGCCGCAGCCGAGATCGAGCGCGATATCGGATGCTCCCGGCAGCCCGACCGACCAGGCGCGGCCGCCGAGACGATCGCCGGCTTCCAGAAGCAGGATCGAAAGATCCGGGCGGATCGCCTGCAGGTGCCGGGCGGCGGCAATGCCGGCGGCGCCGGCGCCGATGATGACGACGTCCTGTTCGACACCCCTACCGTTGTCACCAGGCATGCATTCTCCTTGGCCGCATGACGGCGAAGCCCTACGCCAGCCTCCTTTGCCATAGATGCGGCCTGCTCTGCCGGCACAGGGCAATCCTTGCAGGAGGATGCCGGCCCTTGATCAAACAGCTAAGCCTCATATTCCTGAAACGCAAGCGGCGAACGACCGGCCATTGCGGACCGATCGCGCAGCAACTGGACCGATCCGGCAAACGCGTAACCCTGGGCTTTTCCGCCTCTGCGCCGCCAAGACCGGCGCAAGCCGGCGCCGTTCCTCCGACCCCGTGCAAAGGGTCGTCCTCAGGGCAGTTCGGCTGGGCTATTGCAGCTGTTCCAGCAGCCGTCGAAGCGCTGTACGCAGATCCTCCATCTGCTGCTGGCTGGTCAACTCAGCCCAGCTTTCATCCACTTGCCGGCCCGCCGCCACCGCTACCGGCCTGACCCCCTGGCCTTTTTCCGTCAGAAATACCAGACGGCCGCGCCTATCGTTCGGATCGGGCCGGCGCTCGACGTAACCTAAGCGCTCGAGTTCTTCCACGGCCTGCGCCATCGTCTGCTTACGGACACGGGCGAGCTTGGTAAGCTCGCTGACCTGGATGCCCTCAGGCCGTGCGAACGTGAAGACATTGGCATGCGGCGGGCGGATATCTCCGTAGCCAGCTTCATCGAGTGCCGCTTCGACTGCCTGTGTCCAATGCTGATGAACCAGACGCAACAACAGGCCAAGGGAAGAAGACGACATGAAACCCCGCGCAGCGATATAGACAGTTACCTGTCTATAAGATAAATGGACAGCTGCCTGCCTATACACGCCAAAAGCGCGGAGCTCCATATGCCGACCATCGATATTCTCGCCTCGTTCATCTCCTACGAGGAATTGGGGGAGGGCGGCCCGATCGTTTTCCTTCACGGCAACCCCACCTCATCGCATCTCTGGCGAAACATCATGCCCGCCATCGGACCCGGCCGCTGCCTCGCGCCCGATCTCATCGGCATGGGACGCTCCGGCAAACCGGACATCGGCTATCGCTATGGCGATCACATCGCCTATCTTGATGCCTGGTTCGATGCGCTGGCGCTCGACGACGTCGTACTCGTCGGCCACGACTGGGGCGGTGCGCTGGCATTCGACTGGGCTTCACGCCACGTCGAACGGGTGCGCGGCATCGCCTTCATGGAAACCATCCTGCGGCCGATGAGCTGGGAGGATCTGCCAGGCGGCGGAAAGGCGCGTTATGAACTGTTGCGAGGCGCTGGAACCGGCGAGGCCAAGGTCCTCGATGAAAATTTCTTCATCGAACAGGCCTTGCGCGCGACCACACTGAAAGGGCTCAGCGATGCCGACTGGGATGTGTACCGCGCACCCTATCCGGACCGCGACAGCCGTCGCCCGCTGCTGGAATGGCCACGCGCCACGCCGATCAACGGCGAGCCGGCCGATGTAGTCGCCAGGATCGAAGCCTATGACCGCTGGCTTTCCACCAGTCCCGAGGCTGCCAAGCTGCTCCTGACCTTCGACGGGCCGCCCGAAACGCTGTTGATCGGTAGCGAGATGATTTCGTGGTGTCGTGACAACATCGCCGGGTTGGAGATTCGAGGTTGCGGGCCGGCGCGCCATATTGCCCCCGAAGACCAGCCCGAGGCCATTGCCGCCGAAATTAAAAGCTGGATCGACCGGAAGGGGCTCAGATCAGCGCATCGGCGCATCGCGTCTCACGCATGAAGATCTTCGACGGGGGCGTCAGCGGGCGGCGCCTAGTCAAAGTGACGGGCAGCGACGCGCGTGCCGCGCGCGGTGGATTAAACCGCGTCTCCGTGACATACAGGTCCGATGAGCGTGCAGAGAGATTCGCAACTCGACATGTTTGCCAAGCCGTCGCCGGCAGTCGCCAAGGCGCGCGCTCCCTCGCGCCGGCCGCTGTCGCAGTCGGCCGCCAGTACCGATGAGGACATGGCGCGCACTCTTGAAGAAAGCGGCAACTATCGCATCCTGCGGAAACTGACAGCCCGGCCGATCGCAACGGTCAGACGGCCGGAATTTTCGCGGCTCGGCGTCATTCTCGATACGGAGACGACCGGTCTCAATCACCGCAACGACGAGATCATCGAAATCGGCGCCGTTGCCTTCACGTTCGACGACGACGGCGCGATTGGCGATATCGTCGGCATCTATGGCGGCCTGCAACAGCCGTCGCGGCCGATACCGCCGGAGATTACCCGGCTGACGGGGATCACCGATGCGATGGTCGAAGGCCAGGTCATCGATATGAGGTCGTTGAGCGCCCTGATCGAGCCGGCCGATCTGATCATCGCCCACAATGCCGGTTTCGACCGGCCGTTCTGCGAGGCCTTCTCCAGGATTTTCGCCGGCAAGGCCTGGGCATGCTCGGTGTCGGAAATCGATTGGAGCGCACGCGGCTTCGAGGGCACCAAACTCGGTTATCTCGTCGGCCAGGCCGGTTATTTCCATGAGGGCCATCGCGCGGTGGACGATTGCCACGCGCTCCTGGAAATCCTCGACCGACAGCACGGTGAGGGTGAAAGCCCGTTTGCCGAGATCTACCGGGCCAGCCAGCGCTCGCGCATCCGCATCTTTGCCGAACACAGCCCGTTCGAAATGAAGGACCATCTGAAGGCGAGGGGCTATCGCTGGTCTGACGGAAGCGACGGCCGCCTGAAGTCCTGGTGGATCGAAGTCGGCGAAGACGACCTCGGTGACGAACTCTCCTATCTGCGCGCGGAAATCTACCGATGGAGAGAGGCGGATCCGCCGACCGTGCGGCTGACGGCCTTCGATCGTTTCAAACTCTGACCGCGAAGCGGTTCGGATCCTGAACTAACCCCTCCCGACACGACCCATGCAAAGGCCGCATAGGTGCAGTGATGCATTGGCGCTGCAACAATCGCGCGTCTCATATTACATACGGCTCATCGAAGCGAACGAAGCTCCAAGGACTGGCAGCTAGGCTTCGAAAGCCCACGGAAAGGGGATCATCATGAACGTAGCACGCTCTTTCAACAATTGGCGCAAGTACCGTCAGACGGTCGCTGAACTGGGCCGTATGACCACGCGCGAACTGGACGACCTCGGCATCGGCCGCGGCGAAATCCGCAACATCGCCCGTGCAGCCATCGGCCGCTAACGGCCTCACAGACGACCATCTTCGAGCCTTGCCCAGCGCCTGCTTCTCCCGAGCGGGCGCTTTGCTTTTGCGGTGCCTGCCAGCCATGAGCATTTCGCATAATGCATGGCTGCCTTGCAAAGAAATGCCTATCAACTGGGCATAAAATAAGTATGATTATTTCTATCGAAGCGATGCATCTCCTCCCGCATCCCTTCGATATGCAGGCGCCCATCCTCCTCCCAAGGTCGCCTGCGGGAACGACAGCACTCCTCCTCCCAGCTGTCGTTCGGTTCTTTTCGAAAAGCCTGCCGCACCTCCTCCCGCGGCAGGCTTTTTCGTTTTGGCCACCGGACCACGCCGAGAGCGGCCGCTTGCGATGGGGATGTCGTCATCAATCCCAGGCAAACTCTCCTGTCTGTTCTCAGCTCTGCTTGAATGCTCCTGCCGCCTCGCCTGTCTTTAAGGCAAGCACGGACAAAGCTGTTGACACCGAACTTGTCGTACAACTATGTAACCAGACGGATACCACCGCAGCGGAAAACCGTCTGATATGACCAGCTTTCCGCAATAGCGCTACCGCCTGACGACAATGAAGCTGAAGGAAAATTGACATGCAGATCGACGTGAGACACGCCTCCCACCCCGAGGCCGTGCGCGGTTACGACACCGAAACGCTGCGGCGTCACTTTCTGGTGGAAACCATCTTCGAAGGCGGCGAAATCCGGCTGACCTATTCCCATTACGACCGCATGGTCATCGGCGGCGCCACGCCGCTCGGCAGCGGGCTGACGCTGACGGCGCCGACGGCGATCGGACAGGAAACCTTCCTTGCCGAGCGTGAACTCGGCGCGCTGAACATCGGCGGCGCCGGCCGCATCATCGTCGACGGCACCAGCTACGATCTTGCCAAATATGATTGCCTCTACGCCGGCAAGGGCGCAAAGGACGTCAGGTTCGAAAGCGCGGATGCCGCCAATCCAGCCAAATTCTATCTGATCTCGACGCCGGCGCATCAGACGCATCCGACGGTGTTGCTCACCCGCGAAAAGGCCCGCCACCTGACGCCGGGTGAAGCCGCGACGGCCAACAAGCGGTCGATCTACCAGTTCATCCATCCTGAGGTTTGCCAGTCCTGCCAGCTGACCCTCGGCTTCACCATGATCGAAGCCGGCAGCGTCTGGAACACCATGCCGGCCCACACGCATGACCGGCGCATGGAAGCCTATCTCTATTTCGATCTCGAAGCCGAGCAGCGCGTCTTCCACTTCATGGGCGAGCCGCAGCAGACCCGGCATATGCTGGTCGCCAACGAGCAGGCGGTCATCTCGCCGCCCTGGTCGATCCATTCCGGCGCCGGCACCAAGAATTACAGCTTCATCTGGGCGATGGCCGGCGACAACAAGAGCTTCACCGACATGGACCATATCGCCATTGCGGATCTGAGGTGAGCGCCGTGGCCAATCCCTTCGATCTTTCCGGCAAGACGGCCGTCGTCACCGGCGCCAATACCGGCATCGGCCAGGCCATCGCGGCCGCGCTCGCCGCGGCCGGCGCCTCGATCGTCGCCGTCGGGCGTTCCTCGATGGACGAAACCGAAGCATTGGTGAAGGAAGCGGGCAGCCGCTTCCATGTCATCAAGGCCGATCTCGGCACGATCGAACCGGTCAAAGGGATCGTCGCCGAGGCCATCCAGACCTTCGGCGGCCTCGACATCCTCGTTAACAATGCCGGCATCATCCGCCGTGCCGATGCGCTCGACTTCACTGAGGAAGATTGGGACGCAGTGATCGACGTCAACCTGAAGACGGCCTTCTTCCTGTCGCAGGCGGCCGGCCGCCATATGGTCGACAAGGGCAGGGGCAAGATCATCAACATCGCCTCGCTGCTGTCCTTCCAGGGCGGCATCCGCATCCCCTCCTATACCGCCTCGAAAAGCGGGCTTGCCGGCCTGACCAAGCTGCTTGCCTGCGAATGGGCCGGCAAGGGCGTCAACGTCAACGCCATCGCGCCGGGTTACTTCGTCACCAACAATACGACGGCACTGCGCGAGGATCCGGACCGCAATGCCGCTATTCTCGCCCGTATTCCGGCCGGGCGTTGGGGGAAGCCCGATGAACTCGGCGGTGCGGCCGTCTTCCTGGCATCGTCGGCATCCGACTATGTGCATGGGACGGTGCTGCCGGTCGATGGCGGCTGGCTGGCGCGGTGATCCGCGTCGCCGGTCCCGAGCACAGCCGCCAGGCCGCGCGTCGTTTTTGCCTTTCCCGGCGGCGTGCGTTAGCAAAGGGATAGCGGCTGGTGCCGCCGCCTCGAAGGCAGGATTTCGATCTGGATGACGGACAAGGACAACGCGCTCTTCACCACCAGTCGCCAGCCGCCGAACCTGCGCAGCGGCCTTGCCGACACGCTGATGGCGCAGATCGAATCCGGCGACTTGAAGCCCGGCCAGCGCCTGCCGACCGAGCAGGCGATCATGGCGGCAACCGGCGTCAGCCGGACGATCGTGCGCGAGGCGCTCGCCACGCTGCGCGCCAAAGGCCTGATCACCACGCATCAGGGCCTGGGGGCTTTCGTTTCGAACGATCCCAACCCGCGCTCCTTCTCCATCATTCCCAACGACCTGCAGTCGATCGATGAGGTGCTGCGTGTGCTGGAGCTGCGCATCGGGGTCGAATATGAAGCCGCCGGTCTTGCCGCGCTGCGGCGCACGCCGGAAGACATCGATCGTATGCAGGATCGTCTAGACGCCCTCGACAAAGCACTGGAAAAGGGCGGATACGGCGCACAGGAAGATTACGCCTTCCACCGGTCGATCCTGGTCGCGACGCAAAATTCCTATTACAGCCGCCTCTTCGACACGTTCGGCGACATCATGGTGCCGCGCCAATGGGCGCGCCTCGACAAGATGACCAGCTTCGAGCGCAAGCGCCATGCCGCCCGCATGCGCCGGGAACACCACGCCATCTTCGCGGCGATCCGCGACGGCAACGAAGCGGCCGCGCGCCGCGCCATCCGCAGCCACCTGTCGAAGAGTGCGGCGCGCTTCGAAGAGCTGCGCGACGCGAGTAGAACAGGATGATTTTAGGCCGGCCGGCCTAAAATCTGAATCCTGTTCTAAATTAAAGAGTTAGAGCATGATGTCGTCCGAAAACCGCTCACACTTTTCGGCATCATGCTCTGGCCTTTCCTGAATTTCAAATTTGCGGCTTCGGCTTCATCAACCGCCGCCAGGCGGCATGATCGGTCCGCAGATCGACGGCGGCGTGCGCCGCCGGCAGCAGCGGTTTGCGGCTGCGCCGGCCGAAGCGTCGTTTGAAGCCCAGGATGTTTTCCACGAAACTCCTGGTGTAGAGGCCCGGCCCGCTCGAATAGATGCGCCATCCGCCGTCGACGGCGACCTTTCCGGCCTTGACGCGCGCCCAATCATCCGCCGCCTGATAGCGATCAGGGAAGGCCGCGTCGCTGCTGCTGAAATAGGTATTGCGCTGGCGCAGCGACGCCTGCGGCAAGGCCGCGGTGACGGCGATCGGATTGACGACGGCGATCGCCTCCCAGAGCGCGTCGGCCGCTCCGTCCAGGGCAAGCGTTTCGCAATAACGCAGATGCGCATGCACATACATCAGCCCGATCTCGCGGCCGAAGAAGGAGGAGGATTCGGCCCGGCGGAACAGCGTTTCAGGCCCGCCGGCGTAGGTCGCGGGCTTTTCCATCAGCCGCACGCCGTCGGGGAAAAGCAGATGCTCCTCGATCAGCCGCATATGATCGCGCCGCTGCGCCGGCGTGAACAGCTTGCCGAGCATCGCCTGGGTCATCGCGATCAGCGAGAAGGAGAGGCCGGTGCGCGTGTCGCTCGGATGCAGCAGCAATTCGACGCCGTCATGGGCCGGGTCGAAAATGCCATAGCCGGCAACGATGCCGTCCCGCACCAGATGGCGGTTGAAATCCCGGCGCATCGCCATGGCGCTCTTCCTCAGGGCCTTGGCTCTCTCGCCAAGGCCGAGACGGCGCAGGATGGCGGAATAACGGACGATCTGCTCGTAGAGCAGGGCGACGGTCCAGCTGCTGACCATCCAGTCGCGCAGATGCGGATCGGCCGGCTGCAGGGAATCGTTCCAGTCGCCCTCGCCATAACGGATCAGATGGGTTCCCGGGATGAAACGCTCGCGGACGGTATCGAGCAGCTTCTCGACATGGATGGCGATGGTGTCGGTCTCCGGCGCCTTCTGCATGGTCTTTTCATCGCGCCAGGACACCTTCTCGTCGAGAATGGCGAGATCGCCGGTCGCTTCGATATAGTCGCACAGCGCCTTCAACGGCCAGACGACGATATCGCCGTGGCAGTCGCCCGCCCGGATGTTGGCATAGGGCTCCAGCATGAACCATTGCGGCCAGTCGCCTTTTTCCAGGTACTGTTCGCTGAAGACGGTTTTCAGCACTTGCTTGGCCTCGCGGTCATGCTCATAGGCGAGCAGGAATTCGATCGGCCCCTGGCAGGCGTCGCGCGTGCCCCAGGCCGCCCCCGTATATTGTTCAAGTCCATGCGGCACGCTCAGATGCACGATGGCGTCATGGGCAAGCCAGGGCAGGAGGGTCGCCTGGGCGGCAAGATCGGGCGAAGCGCTGTCGATCCGCATGCCGCGCACGGCGTTGCGCCAGAATGTCGATGCCGGCGCGAGCATCGCTTCGTCGCTGACGCCTGCCTCATACCGTTGCGCCAGCCGCTCGGCGTCTTCAGCATCGGTCATCGAACCGACGACGGCGAAGGAGAGGGCCTGCGTCGGCCGGGAGCGCAGCGCCACGAAAGCGCCGTCGCGCGCGAGGCCATCGCTATAGAGCAGCTCGTCGCCGCCGATCTCGTCGATGGCATCGGGCGTCGAACTGACCAGCCAATAGACGGCATCGGGGTAACGCCCGCCCCAGAGCCAGGCGGGGTCGGGCCGGAAGGCGACGCGTTTGCGCGCGGGGTCGAAGTCGATCTGCCCGCCGGCATCATATTCGCGCTCGCCGAGCACGATATGACCGAAGACCAGGAAGCGGCACGGCTTGCCCTCGACGGAGAGGCTCCATTGCATCGCCGCATCCTCGCCGGAGGCGACGGCCGTCACGATGATCGTCTGCTCCGGGCATTGATAGATCCAGCGGCAGTCGCTCAAACCCATCTCGAAAGCCGACGGCACCGCCAGAAGCTGCCAGCCCGCGCCGACATCCGCCATGATGCGCAGTCCGCTGGCGCGCGTCAGATTGTAGGGATCGCGCGAGACGGAAAAGAGCTTGTGGAAGGACGTGTTGCCGATCGTCAGCTGCGCGGCAAAAATGCCCTGCATCCAGCAGGTGGCGGCGAGTGTGGCATCATCCAGCAGCATGTTCTGGCCGCTTCGGACGATCGCACCGTGGCGGCGCGCGACGACGAGTTCCTTGTCGCGCAGCACGACATGGCGGTTGAGCGCACCGTCCGGCACGAAAAACGATAGCAGTTTTCCGTGGCCGCGCTCTTCCAGGCTCCGCTCGGGATAGAGCCGGGCGATCGCCTTTTTATCCAGCGTCTCAACCTCCAACAGAGGCGCGTCCTGGAGCAGGCTGCGAACCGGTGCTGCCGCCTCTCGCTCGACGGCCGCATCGTCCGGCAGCGCGATGCCGTCGAGCCGCGAAAGATCGGCATCGCTCGACGCCTCGGGATGATCGGCGGCGAACAGGGCAAAGAAAGTCGCCGTCGCGCCTTCTGGTGCGACCGACAGCGATCGCGATTGAACGGCAGGGCAGGCGGTCTCCTGCTGCCGCCGTTCGCTCGGCAGCGGCGTGCCGAAAGCGCCGACCAGCAGGTCGTCGAGCCGGCCCTTTGCCTGCACCAGCTGGATCGCATCGGTGGCATAGGCGACAGCCCCGTCGAGGCAGCCTTGCGCCAGCCAGGGGTTGCGGCCGCCCGACTGTTTGAGATTTTGCCGGTTTATCACGACGCAGCCATAGGCCTCGTGCTCGGCAATGTGGTGATCGACATATTGCGAGGCATAGGCCTCGCTGTTCATCAGAAAGCCGCGGTCGCCGAGGCCGACATCCTGGACCAGCACCAGATCCGCCGGCAGCGTTCCCTCTTTCAGATGTCGGATCGAGGCACGCCAGAACCATGCCGTTTCGGAGGGATGAAGCGCGAGGCGGACGTCATAGGCGATATCGCCTGTCTTGCCGCTCCACGAGAAGCTCGTCGCATCATAGGCGAAACTGCCTTTGGCACGGGGGCCGACGATCTCGACGACATCGGGGCGGGCGCCGCCGACGCGCAGATAAAGGCGGCCGATGCCGCCGATGAGCGGCGAGCCCTGGATCTGGTTGATCTGCATCGATCCCTTGTCGTCGGCATAGTCGATGGCAAACAGCGTCCCGTTCGGCAGCGCCGATATCGACAGGCCGGAACGGTTGCTGATCGCAAAGAGCCCAAGCTCTTCGCGTCGGGGCATTTGCAAGCTGCGCGTCCGGTTGGGGGCCATGGAGATCTCGTCGATGAGTGCCAGAGGGGAATCAGAGGATGGCGCAAAAAGAGTGAGAGAAATCTTACCGGTGATCGGCAGATCGACAAGGTCTCGTGAAATGGCGGCTCCATGCCAGAAATGCGACCGAGCCTGGCCGGAAGGCCAGGCTCGGGGTTCGATCAGCGAATGTGGTCCGGGCGTTCTATGCGCCCGGCTCCCTTTGCATCGACCAGAATTAGCCGCGGAACAGCGACAGGATGTTCTGGGACGACGAATTCGCGATCGACAGCGACTGGATCGCCAGCTGTTGCTGCGTCTGCAAGGCCGACAGCTTGCTCGATTCCTCCTCCATATCGGCATCGACCAGCCGGCCGACGCCCGAGTCGATCGAATCCGAAAGCGCACTGACGAAGTCTTCCTGCAGTTCGATGCGGGTCGAGATCGAACCCAATTGCGCACCGGCCGAGGTCATCGCCGACAGCGCCGATTCGATGGTCGACAGCGCCGACTGGATCTGACCGGTGGTAAAGTCGGTAATGTCGAGCGAGTAAACGGAATCGCCGTTTGCATCCGCCGTTCCGAGGATACCCGAGGAGGTTTCGATCGACCCGCTGCTCATGCCGAACAGCACATTGCCGGCGGAGCTGGTGTCCAAAGCATATTCCGTCATCTTGACGGACACGGCGCCGGAGCCGTCGCGAACGAAGGACGAGACGACGCTTTTCGTGCCGCTCTCGCCGGCGACCCAGTTCTCACCGGAGAAGGACGCCGACTGGGCGATGCTCATCAGCTGCTCCTGCAGCTGGCTGATTTCTTCCTGGACCTTGGACTTGTCGACACCGTCTTCGGTGGCGGCCACGAGCTTGGCTTTGATCTCGTCGACGACGTCGATCGCACTTTCCATGGCCGTGTAAGCCGTATCGACCTTTGCTGCGCCGAGGCCAAGGGCGTCGGAGACGGCCGAAAGGGCCTTGTTGTCGGAGCGCATCGTGGTGGCGATCGACCAGTAGGCGGCGTTGTCGGATGCGGTGTCGACGCGATAACCGGTCGAAACGCTGTTCTGGGTCGATTCGAGGTTGGAGTTGATGCTGCGCAGCGTCTGAAGGGCAGCCATCGCGGAATTGTTCGTATTGATGCTCGTCATTGGAAATTCGCCTGATTCGGAAGTTGGACGGGTTGCATCCCGGGAACATCCGGGCCGTGGCGAGCAGCCTCATGCTTATCGACCCGTATCGGGCGGTCAATTCGCCATCGTTGGATCAATTATGGTACTTAAAGGTACCTTAATCGTTAACGCGCGGCGGCCGGCCGAAATTTTTTCCCGAATTGCGACACCTCGACCATGGGGCGCTTATCCTGTGATCGGCGGCCGGCATTGGCCCTGGGGTCGGCCGCCGAAATTCCGCATCGCCGATTGACGCCTCGGTGAAAAACCGACTATCAATATTAAATCAATTTGATTGACTTCAACCGCCATGCCGATCCCGGCGCCTGTGCCGGAACGCTCAAAAACCTGGTTTTCCCTCAAGGGAGAGTGATGATGTCGACACCGCGACCGAACGCCCTGCGGCTTGAAACCCTTTGGACCCCGCCTGCCGACGGCAAGGAATTCTCCTACGTCCTGCGCCTCAAGAACCTCGGCAGCGAACCGCTTTCGAATTTTTCCCTCTGCGTCAGCGGCCCGGGCCGCGTCGACCCCGCCGGGCGCGTCGAAGGCGCGACCGTTTCGCAGCGGCTTTCGAATTTCACCGAATTCCGGCCGCCGGCCGGTTTCGTGCTCGGCGCCGGCGAGACCTGGACAATCTCCGTCTATGCGCTGAGCTGGCAGTTCCGCCACTGGACGGACGGCGCGACGAGCGCCTATCTCGCGCTTTCCGATGGCAGCACCGTCGTGCTCGGCATCGAGCCGACGCGCTCTTCGGTCAGCAACGCGGCCCTGAAGCGCGGCGCCGAAATCTATCCGGTTCCCGCCAACGCACCGGTTCAGATTTCGGTCATCCCCTGGCCGAACCATGTCGCGGTCGCCTCCCGCCGTCCGCTGCCGGCCGGTTTTACGCCGCGGGCGCAGAGCACCGAAGGGGAGGCGGCGGCAAAAGGCTTCGCGGCGCTGGTCGACCATCTCTTCGCCGTCGAAGGCATCGTGCGTACCGAGGCGGAAGGCGCGGTGCCGGTCGTGCTGAAGGATGCCGCCGGCTTCGGCCCCGAAGCCTATCGGCTGAGCTTCGACGAGGAGACCCTGACGGTCGAGGCGAGCAGCCGCACCGGCTTTCTCTACGGCCTCGTCACGCTCGGTCAGATCTGGCGCGGCGCCAGGCTGCATCCCGGGGTCTTCCAGTTTCCCGGAGCCGGCGAGATCGTCGACGAGCCGGCGATGGGCTGGCGCGGCCTGCATCTCGATGTCGCTCGCCAGTTTTATGGCGCCGCCGAGGTCAAGAAGCTGCTGGCGGTGCTTGCCTGGAACAAGCTCAACCGCTTCCACTGGCACCTTTCCGACGACGAGGCCTGGCGCGTCGAGATCGACGCCTATCCCGCCCTGACCGAGATCGGCGCCTGGCGCGGCCACGGCCTTGCCGTGCCGCCGCTGCTCGGGTCGAGCCCGGCGCGGACGGGCGGCTACTATAGCAAAGCCGTCATCCGCGAGATCGTCGCCCAGGCGAAAAGCTTCGGCATCGAGATCGTACCGGAGATCGACATGCCCGGCCATTGCTACGCCATGCAGCAGGCGATACCGGAGCTGCGCGATCCGGCCGAGAAGGGCAGCTACTACTCCGTCCAGGGCTTTCCCGACAATTGCATCAACCCGGCCCGCGAGCAGACCTACGAGATCGTCGAGACCATTCTTTCCGAACTGATCGAGCTCTTTCCGTTCAAGGTCATCCATCTCGGCGCCGACGAGGTGCCGCTCGGCGCATGGTCCGGCTCGCCGGCAGCACTCGATCGCCTGCGCGCCGTCGCCGGCGACGCGGTTGCCGATGCCCATGCCAAGCGGCTGAACGTCGTCACCAATACGCATGGCGCCGACGACATTCACGGCTCGGGTGCGGCGATCCTGCAGGCGGAGTTCCTGGAGCGCGTGCAGCGTTTCCTAGCGGGTAAGGGCTGCATCACCGGCGGCTGGGAAGAGGCGGCGCATGGCGACGTCATCGACAAGGAGAAGAGCTATCTCTGCAGCTGGCGCAATGTCGAGGTCTCGGCCGAGCTTGCCGAACGCGGCTATCAAATGGTCGTCTGCCCCGGGCAGGTCTATTACCTCGACATGGCGCTGAGGCCGGACTGGGATGAGCCCGGCGCCAGCTGGGCGGGGAATTCGGATGCGGAAAAGCTCTACAACTTCGATCCGCTCAGTGGCTGGACGGCGGCGCAGAAGCAGCAGCTGCTCGGCATCCAGGCCTGCATCTGGTCGGAACCGATGACGGACCGCGCCGTTTTCGACCGCCTGGTTTTCCCGCGCATCTCGGGGCTTGCCGAAACCGGCTGGACGAAGCCGTCGGCCAAGTCCTGGGAGCGCTTCAAGGCGCTCGCAGGGCTGATGCCGCTGCTTTACGGGCTGCAGGAGTCGTAAGGCATGTCTCGCAAAAGTGTGCAGCGGTTTTGCGATAAAGACATGCGTAAAAGCAAAGACCTAAAGCGTGACAAGCGAATCTGAAAGATCGCGACACGCTTTAGCGCCGGCCTTCACTGTCGCTGCCGGTAGGCGGAGGGCGTGAGACCGGTGCCCAGCTTGAAGGCCCGTGTCAGGTGGCTTTGGCTGCTGAAGCCGCAGGCCGATGCGATCTGCGCGATCGGCTCCATGCCTGACAGCATCGATTTGGCGCGTTCGACACGCCGGTGCGCCACCCAGCCATGCGGCGACACACCAAAGCTTGCCCGGAACATCCGCTGAAAATGAAAGGCGCTGAGCTGCCCGATATCAGCCAGATCCTGCAAGCGGATCGTCTCACCGAGATGGGCCTCGATATAGTCCAGCGTTCGGCGGCGCACATGCGGCGCAAGCCCGCCGCTGATCGCGCGGGCGCGCATGCCTCCATAACGCGGATCGACGAAGAGATCGTTGATCGCCTGCGTCATTGCTTCTTCGGCCAGCAGATGACCGCCCGCCAACATCGCTTCCGTCATCTGCCGAAGCCTCAGCGCCAAAGCGGGGGCATCGGCAAAGGTCACTTCGGGAAGAGCCATGAGCCGCGCATCGCGGTCAAACGTCTCGGCAAACATCCGGCGCATCTGATCGTCGGGAACATAGAGATGGACGAATTCGAAGAAGTCGGTGATCTCCCATTCGGACGAATGCCCCTGCGGCATGATGCACAGCACACCAGGACGGCCGCGCGCGTCGGGGCCGCCATCCAGCCGACGCGTTCCGGCGCCGCCGCTCAGATAAAGACTGAACGTATGACCGTCCGGCCGCTCATAGCTCATCCGGTCATGCGCATTGCTCCAGATGGCGGCCGATCGCCCGAAACCCAGATCGATCGACTGTGACATCCGCGCCTTGGGAGAGGCGGACAAAAACCTGAATACCGAGAGGCGGCTATCCTTCACCAATTCTTTCCCACAGCTGGCCACGCGTTCAGGACAATACGAAGAGACGCCTGATATGGCGAGGGGGAAGTCCGGGCACATCGATTTCATAGCAAGAATCTGCAAGAGACCTGCTCACGGTTTGCCTATTCGTGGAGAAAACGAGGATTACTCCATGGCAAACGCCGTTCTTTTCATCGCGACCGTCCTGATATGGGGGACGACCTGGATCGCCATTGCGATGCAGGTCGGTCCCGTGCCGGTCCTGGTCTCGGTCTTTTACCGATTTGCGCTGGCAGCGGTGATCCTCGTCGCCATCCTGGCCGTCATGCGAAGGCTCAAGCTTCCTGCCTTGCGCGATCAACCTTTCATCCTTGCGCAAGCCCTCTGCCTGTTCAGCCTCAATTTCATCTGTTTCTACAACGCCGCCGCCTCGATCCCTTCAGGGCTGATCTCGGTGATCTTCTCGCTCGCGACGATCTACAATGCCGTCAATGCACGCCTCTTCTTCGGCGACCGCATAACAGGCCGCACGCTCTTCGCAGCGGCGCTCGGCGCAACCGGCCTTCTCCTGCTGTTCGGAGAGGAGGTTGTCGTCGATTTCGATATGGGCACGTTGAAAGGGATCGGGCTCGCAGCGCTCGGCACGCTGTTCTTCTCGCTCGGCAACATGGCATCGCGCCGCAACAGCGCGGCCGGAATCTCACCACTGACCGCCAATGCCTGGGGCATGACCTATGGCACGATCGTCCTCCTCGTCCTGATTGCCGTGACGCAGACGCCGATCGTGGCACCATCAGGCATCACCTATCTTGCCGCGCTGCTCTATCTCGCAGCCATCGGGTCGGTGATCGGTTTCACCACCTACCTGATGCTGGTGTCCCGCATCGGCTCCTCACGCGCGGCCTACGCCACCGTGCTGTTCCCGATCGTCGCCCTATCGCTGTCGACGGTGTTCGAGGGCTACCACTGGAGCGGCCTCAGCCTGATCGGCCTGGCACTGACGCTGCTCGGGAACGTGGTTATCTTTGCGCGCCCTCTCAAGAGGGCTGCCCCTCATCCGGCTGCCGCCACCTTCTCCCCGCCCGCGGGGAGAAGGGAAGATGCCGCAACCCCTCCGTCCCTCGCCAACGTCTCGCAGGGCACGTCCCCTCTCCCCGTCGTAACGGGGAGAGGGTTAGGGTGAGGGGCATATCCCGTGGCCGTTGACCTACTCTCTAAGCTAACGGGAAATCGTCAAAATATCGGCCAACCTTTTTAGCCGACCGGCTTCTGCAGCACGTCGAAGCGTGGATTGGTTTCGGAAAAGATCGGCAGGGCGGCGGCGCCGAGGATGGCGGTGTCCTGGCCGGTCATGCCGATCATCACACGCGGCACCGTCCGCTGCCGGCCGGGATCGATCGGATCGTGCAGCGGCTCCAGCCGTTCGGCGAGCCGGCGCATCAGCGATGGCGGCAGGCTGCCGCCGAGCACGATGGTCTCAGGATCGAAGGCGAGCTCGAGGAAATCGATGGTCTGCCGCAGCGGCTGGACGGCCTGGTCGAGCCAGGCGTCCAGACCGTCGCTGCCCCTTTCGATCAGCGCGTCGAGCGCGTCGGGCGACAGCTCGCCTGTATTGGCGATGCCCATGAATTCATAGGCGACCGACGGCGAGACATACCGATCGAGGCAGCCGCGTTTGCCGCAGCTGCAGAGCCTGCCATGCGGCTCGACGATGATATGGCCGATCTCGCCGGCATTGTTGCGGCTGCCCTTGTAGAGATGGCCGTCGAGGAACATGCCGGCGCCGATGCCGCCGCCGCCGGCCAGAAACAGATAGACGAAACTGGCGAGGCCGCGGGCGACACCGTGAAGGCGCTCGCCGATCGCGGCGGCCGTCGCATCGTTCTCGACCAGCACCGGCACGTTGAGCCGCTGTTCCAGCTCGCGGCCAACAGGAAAACCCTGCCAGCCGGGCAGGCTCTGCGGGCTGAGAGAGGTGGTGCCGCCCTCGGCATAACGGCCGGGCAGGGCGAGGCCGACGCCGAGCAGCCGCTCCTGGTCGAAGGCGAAGGCCTGCTTGAGATGCTCGACGATCGACTGGAGGACCGGCATCGCCCGCTGCGGATCGGGGTGTTCGACCTGGCGTTCGACGCGTGCGCAGACGGCGCCGGAGAGATCGGTCAGCACGCCGCTCGCCCGCTGGCGGCCAAGCTCGAGGCCGATCGAATAGGCGCCGGCCGGATTGATCGAATAGGGGATGATCGGCTGGCCGCGCGCCAGCTTCTGCGCCTCGGCGGCCACGAGCAGATGCGACCTTTCCAGTTCCTCGACGATATTCGACACCGTCTGGGGCGTCAGCGCCGTCATCCGGGCGATCGCCGCCCGCGACAGCGAACCGTGCGTGCGGATCAACTCGATCACCACCCGCCGATTGTGAGACTTGGCCTGCTCGAGATTCGTGCCGGAGATCGCCTTCATGTCGCCTTCAAAGGAAATGCAGTCTCACCCTTGTCACAAGACGAACATCGATGAAAGCCCCACATTCTGCGTCACGTCCTATTTGCCGGCGACCTCGGCTCGATGGGCCTTGCGTCGGTGCAGGAGGCCGAGGAGGGCGATCCCCGACAGGCCGGTGACGGCGCTCAGAATGGCGGTTCCGGAATAACCGGTGATCCACGTGCCGGCGGCAAAGACCAGCGCGCCGATCCCGGCACTCGCAAAGATATTGACGGAGATCAGCGCGCTGCCGAGCCCCGGCCGGTCGGCGATGAGATCCTGCAGATAGGTGATCGGAATGCTGATGATCGCCGCAGCACCTATGCCGGCAAGCACGGTCAGCGCATAGAGGTGCCATGGCGCGGAGGCAAAGCCGAGAAGGGCAAGGAACAGTGCATAGATGACGGTGCCGGCGGCCAGTGCCGTCATCTGCCCGGTCTTCCGGGCGATCCGTGACCAGACGATGATGAAGACGACCTCCAGAAGCGCGACGATGCCGACAAGAATGCCGACATCGCTGAGCCGGCCATGGGCTGCGCCGGTGGCGATCAGCGGCAGCAGGGCGTCGTTCAGATGCAGCGTGCTGGTGATCAGCGCCACGCCTGCGATATGCGCCGAAATCCGCGGCGAAACCACCTGGCGGAGCGCTTCGAAATAGGTGAGGCGGCGAACCTCCGCCGTCATCGCTGCCGCGCGCTTCGGCAGGGCGAAGAGGATGATGCCCAGGCATAGAACGCAGGCGATGGCGGCAAAGAGATAGGCCGGCAGCATGCTCGATGCACCGGAGAGCACAAGGCCCGTCATGCCGGGGATCAGCACCCAGGAGAGCGAGATCATCGCCCGCACGCCTGAATTGGCCGTCACCATGTCGTTGCGGCTCATGCCCTGCATTGCCGCGCGCGCATTGGCAAACAGCAGCGAGTTCAGCGCCCCGTAGATCGGCATCGGCAGCAGCGCGCTGACGGCAAAGATCGCCGCGCTCGGAACGGCATAGATCATGCCGTAGCCCACGATGCCGAAGAGACAGGCGCCGATCATCGCCGAACGGTATTCGCCGAGCCGGTCGGCGAGATTGCCGAGCAGAACGCTGATCACCACGTTCACCGCCGCCGAGACGAAGGCGAGGAAGGAATAGAGCCCGTCGCTCAAGCCCAGTTCGCGAATGCCGACGATCGACCGATAGGGCGCGGTCATCGCCCCCGCCATTCCGAAGGTGAAGATGGCGATCATGCTGGCGCGGATCGCCGGATTGCGGAAGACATCAGGAAAGAGGCGGCTCATCGGGTCGTCAATCGTCAGGGAAATCGGCAGGCGCGGCCGCGGCGGGCAGTCCTGAAAGTCACGCTATGCTGTCTTGTCGGCTCAGAGGTCGGAGCGCCTGATATCAATAATGCTCCGATTGCGAGAAGGTCCGCGCCAGCTCGGCCTGGCCGGCCGTCAGCCCGCAATCGACGGGCAGGCAGACCCCCGTAATGGCGGCTGCGAGCGGGCCGGCCAGAAAGCCTACGGCATTGGCGACATCGCGGGGATCGACGACGCGCTGCAGCGGATACCAGCGGCGCGCCTCCTCGAAAACGTTGGGATTGGCGGCGGCGCGCGCCTCCCAGGCCTGCGTCTTGACCGTGCCGGGCGCCACCGCATTCGAGCGGATGCCGAACTTGCCGTATTCCACGGCGACCAGCCGGGTGAAGTGCAGAAGGCCGGCCTTGGCGGCGCTATAGGCCGGGTGCCCGAAAACGTTCATGCCGTTGACCGAGGCGATATTGACGACAGAGCCCTTGGACGCCTTCAGCATCGGCTCGAAGGCGCGGAAGCACAGGAAGGCGGCTTCGAGATTGAGCGCATTGTCCGCCCGCCAGATCTCCGGCGTCGTATCATGCAGGCTGGTCGCCCGCGCCGCGCCGGCATTGTTGACGAGGGTTCGCACCAGCCCGGCATCGGCGGCGCGTCCTGCCAACTCGGCAATGCTCGTCTCGCTGGTCACATCGCAGCCGACGGCGACGAAGCGGCCGGCCGGCCCGAGCTTCGACGCGACGGCGGCCGCAGCCGCGGCGTCGATATCGGCAAGCAGCACGACGTCGTGATCATCGGCAAGGCGTGCGGCGATCGCCGCGCCGATATCGCCCGCCGCACCGGTGACGATGGCTGCCGATTGGGTCATTTTCCCAGACTCCCGCTCATAGATTTCAGTCTCCAAGCAATTGCCGGTCGTCGCCGTCGCGGTGGATGACGAGCTGCTGCTTGATGCGCCGCAGCGTGGTCGTCGCCTTCGGCTGAACGGCATAGGCGACCAGGCTCGAGAGAATATCGACCGTCGCGAGGTAGGCGATGCGCGTCGAGGTCGGACGGTAGATGTTGTTGCCTTCGGGAAGGTCGATCGGCACGACGATTTCGGCCGCCTTGGCAACCGGGCTTGCCGTCTGGGTCAGGGCGATCGTCTTCACCTTGGCGCCGCGGGCAAGCTCGAAGGCGCGCACCAGCTCCATATTCCGCCCGGAAAAAGACGAGCCGATCAGCACGTCGCCCGGCCGGGCCGCGGCCGCCATCATCAGCTGCATGCTGTGATCGGAGCTGGCGGTGATGCGAAGCCCGAGACGGAAGAGGCGGTTCTGCAGCTCGTCGGCGATCATCGACGAATTGCCGCCTGAGCCGAAGGCATAGATCATCTCGGCCTTGGCGATATGGGAAACGGCCGCTTCGATCGCCGCCAGATCGAGCGAGCGATGCAGGAGAAACAGCGCGTTCTGCGCCTTGGTGATGATATCCTGGGCGACATCGGCCGGATCGGTGCTTTTCGATTCCGGCTTCAGATAACGCACGCCGATATGGGCGGTGCGGGCGAGCTGCACCTTGAAATCGGAAAAGCTCTCGCAGCCCAGCCGCCGGCAGAAGCGGGTGACGGTCGGCGGCGAGACCTCGGCCCGTTCGGCGAGCTCGATGATCGAGGCATTCACCGCAAACTCGAAATCGTTGACGATGATCTCCGCGATGCGGTTTTCCGAAGGAGAAAGCCGGCTCTTATCTTCCTGCAATGTCGAAAAGATATCCAAACCGACTCCCACCGATTTTTCCTATGCGTCCTTCTTCTTATAGGCCACGCAGTCGATCTCAACCTTGCAATCGACCATCATCGACGATTGCACACAGGCGCGTGCGGGCGGATGCTCGCCGAAATACTCCTGGTAGATCTTGTTGAAGGTCCAGAAGTCGCGCGGATCGTCGAGCCAGACGCCGACGCGCACGACATCCTCGACGCCGTAGCCGGCCTCCTCGAGAATCTCCAGCACATTGGCGATCGTCTTGTGGGTCTGGGCGATGATATTGCCGTCGATGATTTCGCCGTCTTCCATCGCAACCTGGCCGGAAACATAGAGCCATCCATCGGCTTCGACCGCACGCGCGAATGGCAGCGCCTTGCCGCCGGCGCCCGTTTGAACCGTGCCATAGCGCTTGATGGGCATGCTGAAGTCCTTGCAAATTATTTTCTTGATACGTTGACAAATGACCATAGAAAGCAGAATTTGACCAGTGAAAAACGCGATTTATGAAAAGAATTTCAATCCGGGGCACACATGCGCGATCCTTTTCAGAACCCTTTCCCGTCCGACCGCGCCCGGCAGGCGATCTGGGAAATGCTCGTTTCGCGCGATATCGATGCCTTTCTCGCCGCCGACTGGTCGATGGTCGAGGATGATTTCGTCGAAGAGGGCTTCATCGGCATCGACGGCCGCAAGGAGGTGAACCCCGACAACTGGCGGCTCGCCTTTCCCTCGCTCGCCGCCTATCGCGAGGAGTGGCTGAGGCAGGCGAGAGATTTCGCCGAGCAGAGCTTCGCCGAAGATCCGCGCACGGCGATCTTCACCACGACGACGCTCGAAGATATCGAGATCGAAGGTGAGACGGCGCTGGTCCGCAAGAAATTCGACGGCGGCATTACCAAGGCCGACGGCACCCGCGATGTCCTGCAATGGCAGACGCTGTATTATTGCCGGCTGCACGAGGGACGCTGGAAGATCTCAGGTTTCACCGGCTACCTGCCGAACCCGATGGGGTGAAGCGGGGCCGACAACACGAAGGCCACTTTCTTGCGCATATTCACCGCAGCACTGGCGACCGAGACCAACACCTTCTCCCCGATCTGCGTGGATCGTCGCGCATTCGAAGCCTCGCTTTATGCCCCGCCCGGCCAGCATCCTGATACACCGACGCTCTGCACTGCGCCGATCACCGTCGGCCGGCGCGTCGCGAGAGAAAAGGGCTGGGAGCTGATCGAGGGCACCGCCACCTGGGCCGATCCGGCCGGCCTCGTCAACCGGGCGACCTATGAGGAGCTGCGCGACGAAATCCTCGACCAGCTCCGGGCGGCCATGCCGGTCGATGCCGTCGTCATGGGACTGCACGGCGCCATGGTGGCGGCCGGCTATGAAGACACGGAAGGTGATCTTCTCTCACGCATGCGCGAGATCGTCGGCCCCGACGTCCTGATCTGCGCCGAACTCGATCCGCACAGCCATCTGACCGCCAAGCGCGTCGCCGCGCTCGATTTCGCCGTCTATTTCAAGGAATTTCCGCACACGGACTTCGTCGACCGCGCCGAGGATCTCTGGCGCATCGCCGTCGACACGCTTGAAGGCCGGGCCAAGCCCCGCATGTCGGTCTTCGACTGCCGCATGATCGACGTCTTCCCGACCTCGCGCGACCCGATGCGCTCCTTCGTCGACAAGATCATGCGGATCGAAAAGGACGACCCCGAGATCCTGTCGATCTCGGTGATCCACGGCTTCATGGTCGGCGACGTTCCCGAAATGGGAACGAAGCTGCTCGTCGTCACCGACAACAAGCCGGAAAAGGGCGCCGCCTTGGCGCGCGAGCTCGGCCTCGAACTGTTTTCCAAGCGCGGCACCTTTATGGTGCCGCAAATCGACGAGAGGCAAGCGGTCTCGCGCGCCATCGCCGCCACCGCATGGCCCGTCGTCATCGCCGATGTCTGGGACAATCCGGGCGGCGGCACGGCGGGTGACGCGACCGTCATCCTCGCCGAGCTGATGGCCCGCGGCGTCGAGAGTGCCGCGGTCGGCACCATCTGGGATCCGATGGCGGTGCAGATCTGCTTTGCGGCAGGCGAGGGGGCGGAAATCCCGCTGCGCTTCGGCGCCAAATCGGCGCCCGGCACCGGCAATCCGATCGACGGCACGGTCAAGGTCGTCAGGCTGGTGAAAAATGCCGAGATGCAGTTCGGCGAGAGCTTGGCGCCGTTCGGCGATGCCGCCCATATCGTGCTCGACGGCATCGACATCATCCTCAATTCGACGCGCGCCCAGAGCTTCGATCCGAGCCTGTTTTCGGCGATGGGCATCGATCCCGAGAAGCAGAAGATCCTGGTGATCAAATCCACCAATCATTTCTTCGCCTCCTTTTCGAAGATCGCCGCGGAAATCCTTTACTGCTCCGCCGGAACGCCCTATCCCAATAATCCGGCGACGACGCCGTACCGGCGGGCGCCGAAGACGATATGGCCGATCGTGGCCGATCCACACGGAAGAGAACGCGGAGCCGCCTGAATGCCTGATCGCAGCTTTGCCGTCGTCGCCAAGGCAGGAGACCGGATCGCCGATCTCTCGACGCCGCGCCCCGTGATCGACGAAGACCGGCTGGCTGCCAACATCGCCCGCGTCCAATCCTATATGGATGAGCACGGGCTGAACTTCCGCCCGCATATCAAGACGCACAAGATCCCGGCGCTCGCCGTCGCCCAGGTCGCCGCCGGCGCCAAGGGCATCAATTGCCAGAAGGTCACCGAAGCCGAGGTTTTCGCCGCAGCCGGCTTCAACGACATCCTCATCACCTTCAACATCCTGGGACAGCAGAAGCTCGAGCGCCTCGCCAGGTTGAACGAGCGCATTTCCGCCCTCAAGGTCGTCGCCGACAGCGAGGTGACGGTCGATGGCCTCGCCGCCCATTTTTCCGGCCACAAGCCGCTGACCGTGCTGGTCGAATGCGACACCGGCGGCGGCCGCTGCGGCGTGCAGACGCCGGAGGAAGCTGCCTCGCTCGCCAGGCGCATCAACGCGGCCGACGGCCTCACCTTCGGCGGCATCGTCACCTATCCGAAGCCGCAATCAGCCGCCGCCGTCGAGGCCTTCATCGCCGAGACGCTGGACCGCCTGCAATCCGACGGCATCGCCTGCCCGATCGTCAGCAATGGCGGAACCCCGAGCCTGTTCGAGGCGCATCTCGTCAAATCCGCCACCGAACACCGCGCCGGCACCTATATCTACAACGACCGCCAGATGGTGCGCATGGGCCATTGCACCGAGGACGACTGCGCCATGCACGTGCTCGCCACCGTCGTCTCCCGCCCGACCGCCGACCGCGCCGTCATCGATGCCGGCTCGAAGGCGCTGACCTCGGACCTGCAGGGCTTCAGCGATTACGGCCTGATCGTCGGCTATCCCCAGGCGCGGATCACCAGCCTCTCGGAAGAACACGGGGTGATCGATCTCTCAACCTGCACCGGCCCTCGGCCGCAGATCGGCGAAAAGCTCTTCATCATCCCGAACCACACCTGCGTGGTCTCCAACCTGTTCGATACGATGGTGTTTCATCGCGGCGGCGTGGTGACCCGCGTCGAGGAGGTCGCCGCCCGCGGGCTCGTCTGGTAGGGGCGGCTCCGGTCGCACGCTTGGGGGAATAACGATGCCCGGCGCCACCTCCGTGGCGCTCGGCATCGCAATGGCTTAAGCTTGCGCCATGAATGCCTGCGTCGTGATCGCATTTGCGTAGAAAGGTGCGATGTCGCTGAGGAACGAGGTCTGCTGCTCCCTGGTGAAGGCCGCCGACGCATCGTAGATGACGTTGGTGTGATAGCCGAGGTCGTGGGCGTTGCGCACGGTCGACTCGACGCACTGCCGCAAGGCGAAGCCCATGACGTAGATGTCGAAGATCCGGTTGTTGCGCAGATAGCTGTCGAGCGTGGTGGCGGCAAAGGCGCTGCTGCCGCCGGTGCGCTCGCTGATGACATATTCGCCGTCCCGAGGCTCGAACCCCGGGAAGAAATCGGTCTGCTCGCCGAGGAACGAACCATAGTCGCGCACCATCTTGCGCAGCCCGTACTTCCCTTCGCCCAGCACCCGGTAGGCCGGTTCGAGCACCATCCTGACATGGATGATCTCGATGTTGCGGCGACGGGCGTCTTCGAGGACCTTCTTCGAATTGGCGATCGCGGTGTCGATCTGCTCGCGGTCCTGGAACTGGCCGTTGATGCCGCCGGTGGGGGCCAGCCAGTCGTTCTGATATTCGATGAGGATCAGCGCGCTCCTGGCGCCGGCTTCGTGGGATGCGTGGTCGGTCATGGTGTTGTTCCTTTGTTTGGATGATGTTCGGGTGCTTAGCCCCTGCGGTCGGCGTCAGGCCGCGAGGAGAGCCTGATGCTGGCGCAGATGCGCGCGGAAGCGGTCGGCATAGTCCCCGACCACCGCATTCCTGACGCTCGGGCGCGCCGCCAGTGCCGCCCGCCACGCCGAGACACACGGGAAGCCTTCGAAGATCGCCTGCGACACCGCAGGATCGATGATCGCGAAATAGCGGAAGAGCGGGGCGTAGACCGCATCGACCATGCCGAAGGCGGCGCCGGCGAAATACGGCCCCGCCCCGAGCTCGGCCTCCAGCTTCCGGAGCCGGTCGCGGAACGCGGCCCGCCTGGCGTCCGCGGTGGCCGGATCGGTGGCGTTGAGAAACTGCCAGCCATCGGCCAGGGTCTGCGTGGCGAATTCGATCCACGCGCGCTGCCGGGCGCGCTGCAGCGCATCGTCGGGATACATCGCCGCGCCGCCCTGCGTTTCCTCCAGATACTCGCAGATCACCACGCTTTCGAAGAGGATAGCGTCCTCCTCCTCGGTCTGGTGCACCTTGAGCAGCGGCACCTTGCCGGTCGGCGACAGCGCCAGAAACCAGTCGGGCTTGGCCGAAAGGTCGACGTTGATCCGCTCGAACGGCACGTTCTTCTCGAGAAGGACGATCGCGGCGCGTTGAACGAACGGGCAGAGCGGGTGGCTGATGAGTGTCAGGCTGGGGTCGGGCATGATGGCCTCTCGATGTGACAATTCCGGATGAAGGAGCGGCGCAACGGTCAGATCGCCTGGCCGCCCGAGATGTCGAAGGTGGTGCCGTTCGCCCAGCCCATGTCGTCGGACAGGATGGCCGCGACCGCGCCGCCGATGTCGTCGGGCTCGCCGACGCGGCCGAGCGCGATGGTCCCGGCGACATAAGCATTGACGTTCGCATCGTCGCGGACCACGCCGCCGCCGAAGTCGGTCGCGATGGCGCCCGGCGCGATCGTGTTCACGCGGATCTGCCGCGCGCCCAACTCGACCGCCATGAACTTGGTCAGCGTCTGGATCGCCGCCTTCGCCGCCGCATAGAGGCCGTAGCCCGCCATGGTGACGCGCACGAAGCCCGACGAGACGTTCAGGATGCGTCCGCCATCGGCGATCAGCGGCAGCAGCTTCTGCGTGAGGAAGACCGGACCGCGCAGATGCGTGTCGATCAGCGAGTCGAACTGTTCCTCGGTCGCGTCGGTCAGCAGCGCGTAGAGGCCCTGGCCGGCATTGTTGACCAGGAAATCGAACTGCTCGCGTCCGAACCGGGTCTTCAGCGTCTCGGCCACCGTCTCGGCAAATGCCGGGAAGCTCGCCGCATCGCTGACGTCGAGCGCGATCATCGCGGCCTTGCCGCCCAGCGCCTCGATCTCCCGGCGCAGCGTATCGGCCTCTGCGGCGGCGCTGCGATAGGTGCCGATGATGGCGACGCCGCGCTTGGCGAGATGCAGCGCCATGCTGCGGCCGAGGCCGCGGCTGGCGCCGGTGATGAGTGCGATCTGTTTGGTCATGGTCTGTCCTTCGTGGAATGGTTTTTCCGGAAGGCCGCACCGCTGCGGCGTCGTTCCGATGCCAACCAGATAAGCAGAGCGGCCCGCGCCCGCCCGCCCAATGCTCTCAATCTCTTGCCTGATTGTCTCAAGCTCTTTGCTTGTCCTGAAAATAATGCCATAGAAGGCTGATGACCGAGTATCTCCAGCCGCATATCGACCTTGCCCTGCGCCACGCGCGATCGGGGATGACCGTTACGCCGATCCAGCGACTGGAGATCGGCGTGGGGCAAGCGACATCAGGCACGGCGCCGTGCCTGTACCGCTCGATGATCTGCTTCATCCTGCAGGGGTCGAAGGATGTGGTGATCCACGACACGATGTTACGCTACGACTCCGCGCAGTATCTTGTCAGCGCGCTGGATCTGCCGCTGAGCGGCCAGATCCACGATGCCGATGGCGGCCGGCCCTATGTCGCGGTATCGCTTGTCCTCGACCCCGCATTGCTGGCCGAGGTCGCGTCCACCATGCCGCCGGTGCGCGACGCCGATGCGCCTGGCATGGGCATCGCAATCAATCCGATGACCCCGCCGCTGCGCGACACGCTGCTGCGTCTTCTGGCGCTGCTCGACACTTCGGCCGACATTCCGGTTCTGGCGCCGATGGCGGAACGCGAATTGCTTTATCGTCTCCTGCAAGGCCCGCAGGGACGCCTGCTGCGCCATATCGCCCAACCCGAGGGGGCGCTGGGCCGGATCCGGCGTGCGGTCGAATGGATTCGCGATCACCAGAACGGGCGGCTGCGGATCGAAGCGCTGTGCGACGCAAGCGGCATGAGCCGCGCCAGCCTGCACCGCCACTTCGTGGCGCTGACCGGGCTAAGCCCGATCCAGTATCAGAAGCAGCTTCGATTGCAGGAGGCGCGACAGTTGCTGCTCTCCGGCGCCCGAACCGCTTCAGACGTCGCCTTCGCCGTCGGCTACGAAAGCGCCTCACAATTCAGTCGGGAATATCTCAGGCAATTCGGCGCACCCCCGGTGCGCGACATACGTCAGCTCAGGCAGACGATCGGCAGCCCGGCAGCGGCGTAATCGGCCATCTGCATCTCATTTCGCCCCCAAACCCGCCGACCGCGCCGTCATCGATGCCGGCTCGAAAGCGCTGACCGCGGACCTCCAGGGCTTCAGCGATTACGGGCTGGTGGTCGGCTATCCCCAGGCGCGGATCACCAGCCTCTCGAAGAACACGGCGTGATCAATCTTGCGAACCGCACCGGCCCCCGGCCGCAGATCGGCGAGAAGCTCTTCATCATCCCGAACCCACCTGCGTGGTTTCCAACCTGTTCGATACGATGGTGTCTCATGGAGGTGGGGTGGTGACGCGCGTCGAGGACATCGCTGCTCGTGGGCTGTTCTGGTAGGGGCCGATTCGGTCGAGGGCGAATTGCCCTGATCACCGACGGGTTTAGTATCAGCAAGGATTCGGTCGCTGTATCGCGAGGCGTGCGCGCGGCGGATGACCTCTTTGTATCCGATGTGCCGCTCACACCTTGTGCACGATGAAGACGTGTCGAACAAGCTAGGCGACTGGAACCAACTTAATCAAAACCTCCCAACTCCTAACGACGGCATTGGCGACCGCGCCCTACCGGTTTCGGGCGCGGTCCCAGGCTCCTCACAAGGTCTTTATCTCCGACGTCGCTACGATGCGTCAAAACCTGTACGCGGGTGGAAGTAAGCGGTGTCGCGCTCGCACCTTCATCAAGATGATAATCCTTTCCAACGATTGCGAAGTCCAAGTATCCTCAAATAGCACGGGATAGTTGAAATCTTTGCTACTCCAGGCGTTGCCAGCCCGGCTGTTTGCTATACTAATTTCAACGAAGGCTGCCGCATTCCACTATTGAAATCGAGGAGAACTCGGCTGGAATGCGATTTGCATACCCAATTCGAGCACGGAAACTCATTCAGTGAATCCTTTCCCGATAATGTGGAAATGCCTCTTCCACAGGTCTCCTCAGAAGTCTTCAGTTAGCAGGTTTGTAGACCTCGCCCCCGCAAGCAACGCCGATCAAAACGGCGTATACTTTGAAGCCCTGCAGTACGCCACGACCAATAAGGAGGTGCTCAATATTGCGCTCACCGGTCCTTATGGTTCGGGAAAAAGTAGCGTTATCAAATCCTTTCTTCTGAAGTATCGAGGAAAAACGCTCCAGCTATCCCTGGCGTCCTTCTTGCCGGAGGGTGAGGCTTCGGGGAAATCTGTGAGCAAGCAGGAAATTGAAAGAAGCATTCTACAGCAGATTTTATACGGCGCCGATGCAGACAGGCTCCCGCTATCGCGCTTTAAGAGGATTCAGACGCCGAGCAGGGGGGCCGCAATTAGTTCTTTGGCTGTTTGCGTCGGCATGTCCTGCCTTTGGTACCTTTTCACGAATCAGTCTGATGTCACATCAGGAAAATTCTTCAAGCCATTTGAATCTTCCAACTGGTTTAATCTTCTCTCCTTTTTTATCGGGGCGGTATTCGTTTGGCGATTGGTCCATAACATATACCTGAAAAGCTTCGGTTTTTCCTTGAAAAGCATTTCTCTCAAGGACATCCAGATCGCTCCGAACGCGGCCGACCAGGAGTCTATTTTGAATAGACACCTCGACGAGATTATCTACTTTTTCCAATCGACAAAGTACGATCTGGTGGTGATCGAGGATTTAGATCGATTTGAGAACCCCGACATCTTCGTCACACTTCGCGAGATAAATGGATTGGTGAACGCCAACGCTGGGATTCATCGACGCGTTCGATTTCTCTACGCTCTCCGCGACGACATATTTATCAACACCGATCGAACCAAGTTTTTTGAGTTCATTGTTCCGGTCATTCCGTTGATCAATCACTCAAATTCGATCGACAAGGTTCTCGAGCATGGTCAGCGCATCGAGCTTGACGCCCGGCTGGAGCGGCGTTTTGTCCGCGACGTCTCACGATATCTCAGTGACATGAGGCTTATTGGAAATATCTTCAACGAGTACGTGATCTATTCTTCCAATCTCAAGGCCGACAGAGACGGCGTGCTCGATCCGAACAAGCTGCTTGCCATCTTGATATACAAAAACGTCATGCCGAAGGACTTTGCCGCACTACACCGACAGGAAGGTGCGCTTTCGAATGTGTTGAATCGATACGATGAATACGTTGCGAAGGTCGAGAGTAGGATACGTACAGAACTAGTCGTCATTCAGACGGACCTCGCCAACGGCGAAGCGCAATGCTTAAGGGATCTAGAAGAGCTCCGCAGCGTTTATGCCATGGCTATAATTGAGCGGATTCCATCCCACTTTACGCATTTGAGCACCGAATTTGGCCAAATCGCACTTGGTCAGCTCTCGAGGCATGCCGAATTTGAGAACCTCCTCTCTCACACCTCCCTCAGTGCCATGAACAACCAAGGTCAGCAGAGAGGTGTGGAAGTTCGTGGAGTGGAAGCCGTGGTAGACCCGACAAGGACTTTTGTCGAACGCAAGGCTGCGATCTTGAGCAAGTCCGCTGACTCCAAGGAACGGATGGATAAGAAGATCCAGGAGCTTAAGGATCAACTTGCAGGTTTGCGAACAACGAAGTTCAACGAGGTGGTCAGGGAGAGCGCCGCTCTCATCGAAGAAGTCTTTGCCGAGGTCGGGGAAAACAGAGATCTTCTAAAATTTCTGATTCTAGAAGGTTACCTCGATGATACCTACTACCAATATATCTCGCTCTTCCACAGTGGACGCTTGTCGCCCAATGACAACAAGTTCCTAATCCAAATCCGCAGTTACAACACTCCTGACCCTGATTTCCAGTTGGACAACGTATCAGAGGTCGTTGCCTCGATGCGTGAAAATGATTTCGGACGAAACTTCGTCCTAAACCGATTCATCGTTGATCATCTGCTGGAACATACGCATAAAAGCTCGCAGCATATTGCCGCTGCAGTTGAGTTTATAGCTGGTCATTTCGATGACTGCGCTGATTTCTTTTCGAGTTATTATGCGAGAGGCGCACACGTCGATCGGCTTGTTTCGACACTGGCCAGCAATTGGCCGTCGTTCCCCGTGGTGGCCTTGAGGAGTGCACAAAGCGCATCGCATGCGGCTCGAATCCTTGCGTACGCTCCGGAGAGTGTATTCGTCAGGGGAACTCCTGTTGCCTTCTCCTTATCGCGATACTTTTCCCTCAACTTGAACCGGGTTCTCCATGAGCAACTCGAATTCGATTTGAGCCGCCTGCAGTCAATTGGGATCCAACTTGCCGACATTCCGAGCATCCAAGATTTTGGCCACATCGTTTCGTTCGTCGCAGCCAACGGGCTCTATCGGATTTCCGTCGGCAACATTCGACATATCATGGAGCACGTCGTCAACTTCCCGGCGCTTGACAGCTTGGAAACCCGGCACTTTTCCTCAGTGCGTGAAGCCAATGACGACGGGCTGCTAAGGCTCATCAACTCGAATTTCGAAACATATGTAAGCGAAGTTCTGCTCAAGCTGGAAAAGAACACAGCCGAGGACCTGTCCGCGATCACCGAGGTGCTGAGCCGCGAAGAGGTAAAGTTCGAGTTCCGTGCTGAGTTTCTCAGCATGCAGACTGCGAGGTTCCCTTCGTTCGAGGGCGTCCCCGCGGCGTTTCATCCTTCACTGCTGAAAGAGCAGAAGATCGAGGACAAATGGGAGAACTGCAGGACATTCCTTGCCAGCGAGGGATATAGCCCGGAAGTCCTCACCGCCTATCTGCGGGGTATCGACACGAGTGCCACTCTGTCTCAGGAACCGGTCCCGAGCGGCGATGCCTGGGCTCAATTGCGCAGGTTCCTGATCGAAAACGACGACCTGCCGGACGATGTCTACAGATTATACGTCCGGAAGCTGCCAAATTCCTTCAATGCTTTCCCGGCTGTTGGCGCGACAAAGATCAAGGTATTAATTGATGAGAACAAGGTGACATTCTCGCCCGAAAATTTCGGAAAGATGGAGGATGAGAACCTCAAAGTGCTCTTCATCGCCTCGAACTTTGAGTCTTATCAACGCAACAGAGATAAGTATCCCATCCAAGACGAATTCCGCAGAAAGCTGTTGGATTCGCACATTACGGATATTCAAAAGCTCAGAATCATCGCCGACATTGACCCCGTTTTTGTTGCCGGCAATGTGTCGGTTGCCGCAGCCATCGGGCCGATTCTAGATCGTTCGGCGATTGTGACGAGCGACTACGGACCGGATTTTGTCCGAGCCGTCGTCCTGAACTCACGCCCGGACGAACTCCAAATATCGCTGCTCAATAAGCTGCAGAGCGTGCTCTCAACAACAGAGGTGCGCGACGTACTTCGAGACCTGCCCGACCCGTATCGCGACATAGCTCTCTTTGGGAGGTATCCGCGGATCGACAACAGCGAAATCAACCAACAACTTGCTTCCTGGCTCAAGGAACGAAGCCTGATCTCGTCATTCGCACCGACGATGTTTGGAGCCATTCGGATCAACACGTTCAGGAAGGAGCCCTAGCGACGGCGACGCCGCTACGAGCTTCTAGCTAAAGCAGCCCGAGCGTGTCGCGGTCGCCGCGGCGTGCTCCCGGGTCCATCTGACAGGACAAACCGCCCACACGAAGCCAGCCCGTTCATGCCGCCGTCGGGTTGATCACGTTCATATCGATTTCCGTCAGCTCCACCCGCCGCTCAAACGCGATGCCCGCCTCATCGAAAAGATGACAGTCGGCGGCGTTGATGCCGGTTGAAACAGGCGCATCGGGGCGGATGCCGACACTGCCGGGGAGCATCGCGCAGAAATTTTCGGCCTCGCCGTTGAGCGAGGCGTAGGCGACCGTATTGGCGCCGAGGCGTTCGATGACCGTCGGGGTGACGGTGAAGACGATATCGCCGCCATTGAGCTGGATATGCTCCGGGCGGATGCCGAGCGTCAGGGTCTTGCCTGATATGCCGTCGCGCGGCGTCACTGGCAGGAGGGCGGTCTGGCCGAGATAATCGACCTCGACGCCGGCGGCGCTGACGCCCTTGCAGGTCACGGGCAGAAAATTCATTTTCGGGTTGCCGATGAAGCCGGCGACGAACTGGTTGGCGGGCTTGTGATAGAGCTCCAGCGGCGCGCCGGTCTGGGAGATATTGCCGGCGTCGAGCACGACGATGCGGTCGGCCATCGTCATGGCCTCGACCTGGTCGTGCGTCACATAGATCATCGTCGCCTTCAGCTGCCTGTGCAGCTTGGCAAGCTCGATGCGCATGTCGGCGCGCAGCGCCGCGTCGAGGTTGGAGAGCGGCTCGTCGAACAGGAAGATCTTCGGTTCGCGCACGATGGCGCGGCCGATCGCGACGCGCTGGCGCTGGCCGCCGGAGAGCATGCCGGGCTTCTGCTGCAGCCGCTGGTCGAGATGCAGGATGCGCGCGGCGTTTTCCACCTTGGCCTTGAGCTTTGCCTCTTCCATCTTCTCGACGCGCAGCGGAAAGGCGATGTTCTCGAAAACAGTCATGTGCGGATAGAGCGCGTAGGACTGGAACACCATGGCGATGCCGCGCTTGACCGGCGGCAGGTCGTTGACCCTGACGCCGTTGATGATGATATCGCCTGCCGTCGTCGCGTCGAGGCCGGCGATCATCCGCAAGAGCGTGGACTTGCCGCAGCCCGACGGCCCGACGAAAACGACGAACTCGCCGTTCCGCACCTCGAGCTGCACGCCCTTCAGGACCTCGTAGTCGCCGTAGAATTTCTGAACATTGTTGAGAAGGAGCTGTCCCAAAAATCTGTCTCCGCCGGCGGCCTTCGTCGCACATTCGATAGAGGGGAGGCGCCGCGGCTTGTGCCGCGACCCCAGGGAGATTCAGGAGGGCTTACTTGAAGGCTTCGATTTCGCCGGCAGCCTTCTTCAGCGCCGCTTCCGGTTCGGCCTTGCCGGTGACGACCGACTGGATCATCTCGATCATCGAGTTCTGGAAGCCCTTATAGTCGGTGAAGAGCGGCTCGGGACCACCATAGCTGATGCCTTCGATGAGCGGCTTCCAGTAGGGGTCCTTGGCGACGAATTCGTCGACCTTTGCCGAGGGACGCAGCGGGGTGAGGCCGGCGCCGCCCTGCAGTTCATATTCCGACTGCACATCCGGCGAGGTGATGAACTTGGCGAATTCGGTCGCCTTGTCCTCGACGCCGGAACCCTTGAAGATCGCCAGGCTGTCGGTGATCAGAAGCGTGCCGGGGCCCTTGGCGTTGGGACCGAGCGGCAGCGTCGTGATGCCCCAGCTGATCTTCGTCTCCTTCAGGCGGGAGGCCGCGCCCGATCCGGCCTGGATCATCGCGACCTTGCCGTCGAGGAAGATGGCGCGGACTTCGTTCTGCTCATAGGCCGTCGGGCCTTCTTCGGAGTAGGGGACGATGTCCTTATAGGCCTTCAGCGCGGCGAGGATCTCGGGGCTGTCGAGCGTCACCTTGCCGTCGGCGTCGATCACCTTGCCGTTGTTGGTGTAAACCCAATGCATGAACTGGTGCATGGTGTTGTCGAAGGTCTTGGCGGAGAGACCGAAGCCCGGAATGCCGGTCTTTTCCTTGATGGTCTTTGCCATCTCGATTTCTTCGGCCCAGGTCTTCGGCGGCTTCTCGGGATCGAGGCCCGCCTGCTTGAACAGGTCTTTGTTCCAGTAGAGCGCCTTGGTAGAGAAGGCGATCGGAACGCCCCACTGGTTGCCCTCGAAGGTCACGGTGTCGACGATATTGGGATAATAGGACTTCTTCTCGTCATCGGTCATCGGCACGGGGACGATGAGGTCGTTCTGGGCGAACTCCTTCAGCGTGCGTGAGCCGACATAGGCCATGGCCACAGGCGTGCCGGCGGCGGCCAGCGTCGTTGCCTTGTCCTGGCACTGCGCCCAGCCGACGACTTCAGGCGTGACCTTCCAGCCGGCGTTCTTCTCTTCCCACTGCTTGATGTATTTGGTGTGGACCGGGTCGATCGTGTCGCCGCAATAGATCCAGCTGATTTCCTTGTCGGCTGCATGGGCAGTGACTGCGGTCAGTGCCGTCGAACCGAGCAAGGCGAGCGCCATAAGGCCTGTCTTGATTGTTATGCTCACGTCGTGACTCCCATCGTGGTTGTTAGCTGTTCACTCGTTTTTTTAGTCTTATTGTTTCACCGCACCGGCGGTCAGCCCGCCGACGAGGTAACGCTGAAGGAAGAAGATGACGACCATCGCCGGCGCGATGCCGACGAAGGAAGCCGCCATCAGTTCGTTCCAGATGACCTCCTGCTTGCCGAAGTAAGCAAAGAGCCCCACCGGCAAGGGCATGTATTCGCTCTTCGAGTTGAAGGTCAGCGCGAAGATGAATTGCTGGGCGTAAGCGCCGATGAAGGTGGTGATGGCGACGACGATGATTCCCGGCATCGCAATGGGCAGGATGACGCGGCGAAGCGTGTAGAAGTGGCTGGCGCCATCCATGAAGGCGGCTTCGTTGAGCTCCTGGGGAATGCGGATCATATAGGTGCGCAGCAGCCAGATCGCCGACGGGATGAGGAAGGCGACACCCGGCACGATCATCGCGAGATAGGTGTTTAGCACGCCCATGCTGCGCATCAGCCGGAAGAGCGGGATCAGGAGCACGGCGCCGGAGAACATGTTCACCGTCAGGAAGGCGCCGAGCAGGATCCCCATGCCCTTGAATTCGAACTTGGCGAAGGCATAGGACGCCGGAATGACGAGACAGAGCACGATCAGCGTGACGATGATCGAGATGAAGAAGGAGTTGAAGATATAGCGCCCGAAACCCGGCACGCTGATCCACATCGTCCGGTAGGCTTCGAACGAGCCGTTCTCCGGCCAGAAGCGGTAGGGCGAGGAGAAAAGCTGGGCGAGCGGCTTCAGCGACACCAGGAAGCCCTCCACGAAGGGCGCCAGCACGAAGAATAAAAACAGCGCGATGCCGCAATAGATCAGGATGATCTCCCACCAGCGGTAACGGTCGATCATGGCAGCACTGCTCATGCGCGCTTCTCCGGGTTGAGGCGGCGGGTGACGCGGAAATAGGTGAAGCAGAAGAGCGACAGGAAGATGCAGATGAGCACGGCGCGCGCCGCACCTTCCCCGTATTTCTTCGAGCCGATCGCCGTCTGGTAGGTATCGATGATCATCGTCGTCGTCTCGCCGCTCGGTCCGCCCTGCGTCAGGATCCAGATAATGTCGAACGAGTTGAAGGTGGCGATCAGCGACAGCATCGACATGGTAATGATCGCGGGCACCATCAGCGGCAGGGTGATGCGGCGGAAACGGTACCAGCGGCCGGCGCCGTCGGTCCAGGCGGCCTCGTAAAGATCCTTCGGGATCGACTGGATCGCCGCCAGGAAATAGATCGTCACCAGCGGCACGCCGATCCAGACATCGGTGACGATGGTCGCCCAGAAGGCGGTGTTGCCATAGGCGAGGAAGGCGACAGGGCCGTCGACCAGGCCGAAGCGCTGCAGCAGGCCGGAGATCATCCCGAACTGGCCGTTATACATCCAGCCCCACATGAAGATGCCGATCGCCATCGGCACGATCCAGGGCGGCATGGTCAGCAGCCGGAACAGCGAGCGGCCGGGTACTGCGGCGTTCAGCATGCAGGCGCCGAATGTGCCGATCACCATTTTCAGGGCGACCGAGAAGAAGGTCCAGATGAAGGTGCGGAGAATGACCTCGGCAAAGGTGGCGTTGAAGATCTTCTCGTAATTGACCCAGCCGACCCAATTGGTGGTCTTCTTCAGCGACGCGTCGGTGAAAGAGAGAATGAACGTATCGACCAGGGGATAGGCGACGATGGCGAGAACATAGAGAACGGCCGGAAGAAGAAGGATCCAGGCAAAGATGAAGGCGCTTCGTTGGACACTCATCTTGCCGCCGTCCTCAAGCCGCTCTTGCGTGAAGGGCTTCGTCGAAGCGGTCCCAGATGGGCCGCAGGTCGACGACGGATTTTTTCATCCTCGCTTCGTCCATGGCCAGCGCCAGGATGCCGGCTTCGAGCGCGTTCAGCGTGGAAACCGGCAGCTCGAGCCCGGTGCGCACGCTCTCCAGCAGGTCGCTCGCCATCTGCTCATCGGCGCCGTAATGCTGCGAGAGCTCGGTGGCGGCATATTTATTCTCGACGATCTTGTTGCCGGTCAGCTGCTCGTGCACGTCGAGATAGCCGCGGACGAAATCGCCCTCGGCCATGCCGCGCGAGCCCATGATGGCGAAGCGGCGGAACTGGTCGGGCACGTTGAGATTGGTGTGGAAGTTCATGCCGACGCCATTTTCATATTCGACGATCGCCACCTGGTAATCGATGATGTCGGCATCGCTGTCGAAGACCTTGTCGGAGCCCATCCAGCCGCTCGGCTTGCGATGGAAAAGCTCGAGATCGTTGATGCCTTCGCGGGCCGGATCATTGGCCGGAATGAAGCTCTTGCGGCCGCCGAAACTGGCGACCCGCTCAGGCCTTGCGCCGACGACACCATTATAAAGGTCGAGGTCGTGGCAGCATTTCTCCAGCATGAAGCTGCCGGAATAGCGCTCGTAGCGGCGCCAGTCGCGCATGAAGAAAGCGCCGTGATAGGGCTCGATATGTTCGGAAGCCTCGATCGAGACGATCTGGCCGAGTTTGCCCTCGGCCTGGATGGCGCGCAGATCCTTGTAAAGAGGGGAGTAACGCAGCACCAGGCCGACCATCAGCCGCTCATGGCCGAACTTCGCCATCAGATGGGCAAGCTCGATGCTTTCGGCGATCGTCGTGACGATCGGCTTTTCGCAGAAGACCTTGAGGCCGGCCTGCAGCCCGAGCCTGATATGGTCGAGATGCATGTGATTGGGCGAGCCGATCATCAGCAGATCGAGCTTCTCGGAGGCAAGAAGCTCTTCCGGCGAAGCATAGGCCTTGCCGGCGGAAATGCCCTTTTCCGTCAAATCGGGAAGGCCGGCGGGATCGGGATCCACATAGCCGACGATGTCGAAGCTGCTATCGATCGCTTTGAAGACATAGCCGAGATAGCCGAGCCGGAATCCGAGCCCGATGATTCCCACTTTCATGCCGATCAAGTTCCCAATTTAAGTAATTTATTTTCTTTAAGTTGGGACAAAAATCGGAAGGCGTCAATAGAAAACGGGCCGCAAGACGCGAGCATGAAATTAATTTTCATAAGTCGGTAGGCGGCTGCCGATCAGGCGCTTCGATCGGCTCGGATGCGGGCGCGCCGGATACAGCAGGCGTATTTTTGAAGCCCCGGACCTCGACGCCAGGCTTCATTGCAACTGGCGGCAATCGCGCCGGCAAGCTCACGCGAATCTCGCGAAATGTTGAAAAGAGCCGCGCGCTTACCTGTGTAGGATGCTGCGAGAACCCGAGGCCAGGAGGAGCCATCATGACCCGCATGACAGCCAAGGATTTCCCACAGGAACTGCTCGAACTCTATGATTATTACGCGCATGGGAGGATCACCAAGCGCGAGTTTCTCGACCGGGCCGGCAAATTCGCTGTCGGCGGCGTGACCGCGGCCGCGATCCTGGCGTCGCTGAGCCCCGATTATGCGCTGGCGACCCAGGTCGAGGCGACCGATCCCGATATCTCAGCCGAATACATCACCTATCCCTCGCCGAAGGGAAATGGCGATGTCCGCGGTTATCTCGTCCGTCCCAAAAACGCCACCGGCAAGGTCGCCGCCGTCGTGGTCGTGCATGAGAACAGAGGCCTCAACCCCTATATCGAGGATGTCGCGCGGCGCGTGGCGAAAGCCGGCTTCATCGCGCTTGCGCCCGACGGCCTCACCTCGGTCGGCGGCTACCCCGGCAATGACGAAAAGGGGCGCGAACTCCAGCAGAAGGTCGATCCGGAAAAGCTGATGAACGACTTCTTCGCGGCGGTCGAGTTCCTGATGAAGAATGATCTCACCACCGGCAAGGTCGGCATCACCGGCTTCTGCTACGGCGGCGGCGTCGCCAACGCCGCGGCGGTCGCCTATCCCGAGCTTGCCGCCGCCGTGCCGTTCTATGGCCGGCAGCCGCGCGCCGAAGACGTGCCGAAGATCAAGGCGCCGCTGCTGATCCACTATGCCGGGCTGGACAAGGGCATCAACGAAGGCTGGCCGGCCTATGAAGCGGCGCTGAAATCCGCCGGCAAAACCTACGAGGCCTATATCTACCCCGACGTCAATCACGGCTTCCACAATGATACCACGCCGCGCTACGACGAGGCCGCCGCCAAGCTCGCCTGGCAGCGGACGGTCGATTGGTTTACCAAATACCTGGCTTGAGAATGCAGTGACCAGTCGGCGGGGAGCGATCCCCGCCGATTGGCAAATGTCGCGCCCGGTTATTGCGAACGTTCGACCTTGCGCCGTCCCTGACCATCATTCCGCCGACGTTTTCCACTCTGGACGGCCAGTCTGGCCAGCAAGTTCGTTAGGAGTGGCGGCCCCGGTCATGGCGGCAGTTCTACCTCTCTCTGCTTCTGAGGTCCCGCAATTTCAGGCGGGACGGGAGCATTTTTGGCGGCCTGAGCGCGCCATCCGTCTTTGAAGCAATCTCTCGCGGAAAGCTCAGGTTTCCGATGTCTCAACCAGCAGATTCGAGCCGAGCGCCTGCAGGAAACTCCCGGCATCAAAAATGGCAGCCGGTGGCTTTGCACCGGTGTCGCGGATGTCGCCCGACAGGATCCGCTGGACCGCTTCGCAGATGATCGGCGCCGTGACGGCATAGATGTCCTGTCCCTGGGCGAGAAGCCGGCGACGCAGGTCGCCTTGCGTGATGATCACTTCAACGGCGAAGCGCTGCGCCGAACGCCCGGTTTCATCGATGGCCTGGGGCGGGGGCGTTGACGGATCGCGAACATCCCGCAGGGCTGTCGTGCTGAGAAAGGTGTGCAGCTCCCTGATGCGGACGTGGCGGGCGATGAGCGGTACTTCCGAAAATGGCAGCTCGACGAATGTTTGCCGGCCGAACGGGGCCGGTAAAACGGCCACCTTCTCCGCCGGTGGCTGATGGACGGGCCGAAGCTCTCCGCCGCTGACGGCGAGGCGCTGTGTCCTGTTCTTCTCGCCGGTCACGCGCGTGCCTTTCGTGGGCAGCCAGCTGTCGAGCGCGACCCGGATTTCGACAGTGTCTGCATCCTGCCATTCGTCCATCAGGGCTGCCACCAGCAGATCGGCAAGACCGCCGTAAAATCCCATGGCCGGGATGATGGCTACGCCTGCTTGTCCGGCCGCAGCCCCATGCCGGTCGAACGTGGCCTGAACACTCGGCTGTTCAGCCGTTACATCGAGATAGTGGATGCCGGCGCGCAACGCGGCACGCACGACCGCGTCGGCCGTCTCGATGAACGGGCCGGCGCAGTTGATCACCGCCGCCGCTTCGGCGAGTGCCCTGTCGAGCGCCGCGTCATCCTCTATGGCTGCTTCGCGGCATTCGACGCCACGTTCCGGAAAACCCGCTTCCGCCAATCGCCCGGCACTCCGACCGATCGCAATCGGTTTCAACCCGCGCCGCAACAGTTCGGTGACGACAAACCTGCCGGTATGGCCATTCGCGCCGAAAACCGCGACGGCGGCCTGGGGTGTTCTGGTGACGGCGGCTTGATGCATGGTCATTGCTCTCTCCTTCGCTACAGACCTGTCTGTTCTTTACAAAACATACAGGTCTGTAGCGTGTCAACCAGTTTTCTGCTAGTGTGGCTGAATTGGAGATAAGCGAATGACGAAAAGCACAGCGAACGCACCTGCCCCAGCCGTGAACGAGGTCCGGGACAGAATTCTCGAGACGGCATCGGAACTCTTCTACCGGCGCGGCGTACGCGCCGTCGGCGTCGATTTGGTGGTGGAAAAATCTGGGGTCGCCAAAACCAGTCTCTACCGCCATTTCGGCACAAAGGACGATTTGATTGCCGCCTTTCTTAAGCGCGAGGACCTGGATTTCTGGAGCACCTGGGACCGGGTAACCGAGCGGCATGCGGATGACGCTTTGGCCGAACTCGACGCCCATTTCGAATGGATCGGCGAACGGGTCGGACGGGACAATTACCGCGGCTGCCCGCAGATCAACACCGCTGCTGAGTTTCCGGAAGCCGGTCACCCCGCCCGCAAGGTCGCCGAAGCCCATATGCGTGAAATGCGGCGGCGCCTAAAGGCCATCGCCGAGCGACTGGCGGTTGCGGCGCCCGACCGGCTTGCCGGGCAACTCGCGGTGCTGATCAACGGCGCCTTTGTCAGCATGCAGGTCTTCGAACCCGGCGAGGCGACCGGCTTGCTCCGCGATGCCGCTCACGCCCTGATCGCCGCTGGCCGCAGTTGATTCATGGGGCACACTCCCAGAGTTGGAAAAGGGGTAATGCTGCTGCAATCGCGCGCAAGTGCAGGTTTCGGCAAGCATCCACCGGCTTGCCCAACAGCTCGAGTTTTCGGACATACCGAGTTCCGCGCCATGGTGCGGAGCATCTTGGCAGCTCCCCCACATTTTGCGGCCTTCCCGATGTTGTTATCAGTGGAGACGGTTTGAACGCCCAGCCTCCTCAGGGAGGAACAAATACGTCCTCAAAAAGTCTGCGACGTCAGCCAATCGGCGAACACCTTTGACAGCCGCCGCTGGCTGCCGACTTTTGGATAAGCGAGGTAGTGGCCGATGTAGCGGTAGTCGCGGCTGTTGCTGAACGGGCGAACCAGACGCCCGCTGTCGAGCTCGCGCCTTGCCAGAGTGTTGGACTCTAACGCCACCCCCAGCCCGTTCGCCGCGGCGTCGACTGCCAGAAAGCTTCTGTCGAAGCTCATGGCGGGCAGGGGCGGAGGGCCGAGATTGTTGAGTTCGAACCAGTCGATCCACTGGATCCTTTTCAGGTCGCTGCGGATGAGGGGAAGACGCGCGAGATCGCGCGGGTTTTTCAGTCGTTCAGCCATCTTTGGAGAACACAGCGGAGAAATGATCTCTTCTCCGAGCGGCACGACGATCAAATCTTCTCTGTTTGATGGTTCGCCATAAACGATGTCGACATCAAAAAGGCCGTCAACGAAACGCGCATAGTTTGTGCTTGCCGCCACCCGGACCTCAACCCCCTCGTTCTTGCCCAGGAAGTCGGGAAGGCGTGCCGAGAGCACCTGCGCGGCGTAGCTCGGCGCGCAGTGAACCCGCAGCAGGTGGGTCTTGTTGGATGAAATCATCTCAACACCCCGACGAAGCTCTTCAAAGGCGTTGGAGGCATGGGAGAGGAGCGTCTGCCCCGCCAGAGTCAAGGTGACCTTTCGCGTGCTTCGCTCGAAGAGGGAGATGCCAAGGTCACGCTCGAGCTTTGCAATGGCGTGACTTACGGCGCTGGGTGAGAGGTGCAGCTCCTCGGCTGCAGCGCGGAAAGATGCCAGCCTGGCTGCGGCTTCAAAGATGCGGACCGCGGAAAGTGAGGCCATCTGTAACATCGGATTAGTGAACCAGATTCACCCACCGTTGTAAACTTCGCGTTTGTCGAACGGCATCAACTCGATCAGTTTCGACCCAGCAAGCCAACTGACTTGTCGAAAATTTGCCAGATGCTCGGGACGCATCGGGAGGAGATTACATGTTACTGAATGGGAAGACCGCGGTCATTTCGGGCGCGGCGAGCAGGCGCGGCATCGGCCGTGCGACAGCACAGCTTTTCGCCGAGCATGGTGCTCGCGTCGCCATCCTCGATATCGATGCCGACGCCGCTGCGGAGGCCGCCGCGGCGCTGCCGAGCGTCAAGTCCGGCAACCACGTCGGCCTGCGCTGCGACGTCGCCGACAAGTCGTCCTGCGCCGATGCCGCATCCAAGGTGATCGCCTCGTTCGGTTCGGTAAACGCGCTAATCAACAATGCCGGCATCACCCAGCCCGTCGGCACGCTCGATATCACCGAAGCAGACTGGCAGCGGATCGTGGCGGTCAACATGACCGGCGTGCTCTTCCTGAGCCAAGCCTTCATCCCCTACATGCGCGACAATGGTGGCGGATCGATTGCCTGCATGTCTTCTGTCTCGGCGCAGCGTGGCGGCGGCATCTTCGGCGGGCCACATTACTCCGCAGCCAAGGCAGGCGTACTCGGCCTCGCCAAAGCGATGGCCCGCGAATTCGGTCCAGCCGGCATTCGCGTCAACTCCGTCACGCCTGGCCTCATCCAGACAGATATCACCGGTGGCAAACTGACCGATGAGATGCGCGCCGACGTCATCAAGGGCATCCCTCTGAGCCGGCTCGGAGACGCCGCCGACGTCGCGAATATCTACCTGTTCCTCGCCTCGGATCTGTCGGCCTACGTCACCGGCGCGGTTATCGACGTCAATGGCGGCATGCTGATCCACTGAGGTCCAATCTGGAGAGACACCGACATGAGCCAGATCGGCCACAATATCAGCCTGACAGAGCGCGCCAGGCGCATTCGCCGTCACGCGCTGCGCATGGGGGAAGTGCAGGGGCAGGGTTACATCGCCCAGGCGCTCGGCGTCGCCGACGTCCTTGCCGTATCCTACTTCCACGCCACGAACTACCGGCCGGAAGATCCGGAATGGGACGGCCGCGACAGGTTCCTGTTGTCGATCGGCCACTATGCGATCGCGCTTTACGCAGCTCTGATCGAAGCCAAGATCATTCCCGAGGACGAGCTGGAAACCTACGGCACGGATGACAGCCGGCTGCCGATGTCCGGCATGGCCGCCTACACGCCCGGCATGGAAATCACCGGCGGCTCGCTCGGACACGGGCTCGGCATCGCGGTCGGCATGGCCTTGGCGCTGAAGCGGAAGAAGTCCTCTTCCTTTGTCTATAATCTGTTTTCAGACGGCGAACTCGACGAAGGTTCGACCTGGGAGGCCGCGATGTCGGCGGGTTCCTACAAGCTCGACAATCTGATCGGCATCGTCGACGTCAATCAGATGCAGGCCGACGGCCCGTCGGTCGGCGTGCTCAATTTCGAACCGCTGGGCCCCAAATTCGAGGCCTTCGGCTGGTTCGTCCAGCGGGTCGACGGCAACGATCTCGACGCGCTCGTAAAGGCGTTCGACGCCGCTCGTCACCACGCCGAGCCGAAGCCCCGCATCATCATATGCGACACGAAAATGGCGAAGGGGGTGCCCTTTCTCGAGGCGCGCGATCGAAACCACTTCCTGCGCGTCGAATCCCACGAATGGGCCGAGGCCCTCAGGATCATCGATGCGGGAGTTGAAGCATGAGGCGTTCGAAGTACATCCGGCCTGCCCATCTTGAAAGCGGCATCGACAAGCCCCGCCTGACGACGTCGGCGATGATCGCATCGATCGCCGGTCCCGATCAGCCGACGAGACCGGCACCCTTCGGCAATGCGCTTGCCGCCCTGGCGCGGAACGACGAGCGTATTGTCGGCATGTCCGCCGACCTCGCGAAATACACGGACCTTCATGTGTTTCGCGCTGCCCATCCCGACCGCTTCTATCAGATGGGCATGGCGGAACAGTTGCTGATGATGTCGGCGGCCGGCATGGCGCGCGAAGGCTTTCAACCTTGGGTGACGACATATGCCGTCTTCGCGTCCCGGCGGGCCTACGACTTCATCTGCCTGGCGATTGCCGAGGAGATGCTTGACGTGAAGATCGTCTGCGCCCTTCCGGGCCTGACGACGGGATATGGGCCGAGCCATCAGGCGACTGAGGATCTCGCGATGTTCCGCGGCATGCCGAACCTGACGATCGTCGATCCGTGCGACGCGAGCGAAATCGAGCAGGCGGTTCCGGCGATCGCCGCCCATAGGGGGCCGGTCTACATGCGCCTGCTGCGCGGCAACGTTCCGCTGGTTCTGGAGGAATACGGCTACAAGTTCGAACTCGGCAAGGCCAAGCTCCTTTGTGATGGCAAGGACACTCTCATCATCTCGTCGGGGCTGATGACGATGCGCGCGCTCGAGGCTGCCAAGCAGCTTCGAAACGACGGCGTGGACGCTGCCGTCCTGCACGTCCCGACCATAAAGCCGCTCGATGAGGCGGCGATCGTCGCCGAGTGCCGCAAAGGTGGGCGGCTCGTGGTCGTCGCGGAGAACCACACGGTCATTGGCGGCCTTGGAGAGGCAGTCGCCGGAACGCTGTTGCGTGCCGGCGTCGCACCGCCGGCCTTCCGCCAGATCGGCCTGCCCGACCAGTTCCTGGAGGCGGGCGCCTTGCCGACGCTTCATGACCAATACGGGCTATCGACCGTGAAGGTGACGGAGGCGGTCAAGATCTGGCTCTCGACCTGACGACGTCGGCCGGTTGAGGAGATGCCGGCCGATCAAACAAGCTTGTGATGGAGGATGATATGAGCTTGCAGATGAACAGAAGATTTTTCCTGGCGAGCGCCACTGCTGCGCTCGCGGCCCCGGCAATCGTGCTTTCAAGCCGATCCGCCAGCGCTGCCGCCACGACCCTGACCCTTGGCCATGGCGCCGCGCCCGGCAACCCCCGAACCGTCGCTGCCGCTAAGTTCGCGGAACTCGTCAAGCAGAAGACCGAAGGTCGTATCCAGATCAACGTCGCAGGCGCCGAGACGCTTGGCAGCGACTCCGCGATGCTCACCAGTCTCAGGACAGGCGCGCTGGACTTCACCGCCAACAGCCAGGGCGCAACTTCGGCGATCGTTCCGGAACTCAGCGCGCTCGGCCTGCCGTTTCTGTTCGAAAACACCGACAAGGCCGTGGCTGTCCTGAACGGTCCGGTGGGGGCCGAGCTCAACCGCCGCTTCGAAGCGGTCGGAGTCGTACCGCTCGACTGGTGGGACAACGGCATCCGGCACCTGACGAACTCGAAGCGGAAGGTGACTTCGCCTGCTGAGCTGGCGGGCATGAAAATCAGGACGCCCGCCGATCCGATGACCATCGACATCTTCCAGGCATTGGGAGCAGGCACCGAACAAATCGCCTTCGGCGAGCTCTACATCGCCCTGCAGCAGGGCGTTGTCGATGGGCAGGAGAATCCGCTCGCCAATATCGAAAGCTCGAAACTTCACGAGGTTAACAAATACATCAGCCTGACCGCCCACAAATGGGAATCCACTCCGTTCCTGATGTCGAAGATCGCTCAGGCCCGCTTGGGGTCTGATTTAGATGCGGTCAAGGCCGCGGCAAAGGAGGCGGGTGCTCTGCAGCGGAAGCTCTCGAGCGAGAAGGCCGCTGAAGTGCTCGAGAACTTCAAGAAGAACTCCGCCGTCGAGGTGGTGGAAGTCGACCACGACGCTTTCGTCAAGGCGACCGCGCCCGTCGCCGACACCTGGAAGAAGAAGCCTTTCGGCGATTTTGTCACCCAGGTGGAAGCGGCTGCGAGGGGCTGAGGCTTCTCCAACGATCCGGAGGCCTCATGAGCAGGTTCTATTCAGCCGTCGATCTGGTCGCCGGTATCATCGTCTTATTTGCCCGTTTGGTCATCATCGTCAGCGGCGTAGCGCTGACGGTGGTCACCACGGCCAACGTCGTCGCTCGATACGCTTCGGCGAGCGGGGGACTGTCGTTCGCCCAGGAGCTGCCGATGCTGATGTTTCCATGGTTCATCATCGCCGGAATCATCATTGCGGCCCACACGGGCGGGCATATGGCCGTCGAATGGCTCTACGAAAAGCTCGACGGCAGTGCTCGGACGACGGCCCTCATCGTAGCGAACGCGATCAGCGTCGCCGCATTTCTGGTGTTGGCATATCAGGCGACCGTGGTGGCCGAGATCGCCGGGGCTGAACGCAGCCCCGTTCTGCAGCTTCCGAACAGCATCGGATACTACTCGCTTTCGATCGGTGCCGTGCTGGTGTCTATCGTCACCATCGCCGCGACCGTCCGCGTTCTCCGCCTCGGCTGGGATCACCGCCTCGAAATCAAGCCCGAGGAGATCGCGCTATGACACTCGTCATGATCTTTTCCTTTTTCATCCTCATGGTCCTTGCCGTCCCCGTGGGTTATGGGCTGATCATCGCGGCAGCACTAGGAGTGCTGTTCAATGGCTACGTCCCGCTCTCGGTTGTCGCCCAGCAGGTCTACGACCAGACCCAGTCCTTCCCGATGCTGGCGCTCCCGTTCTTCATGCTTGCAGGCACGCTGATGCTTGGCGGCGAGCTGGGGCGTCAGCTCCTGGAGCTCGCCTCTCGCGCGATGCAGCGGTGGCGGGGCGGACCGCTTTCGACCACGGTCGTATCCTCGGTCGTCTTCGGCGGCGTATCCGGTTCGGCCGTGGCGAATGCCAGTGCGCTTGGCTCCGTTCTCATCCCATGGCAGAAGAAGCACGGGTTCCCGCCGGCACTCTGCGCCGCCAACAACGCGACCTCCGCCGTCATTGACGTCCTCATCCCGCCTTCGATCCCGATGATCCTCTACGCTCTGATCAGCGGCGTCAGCGTCGGTGATCTGTTCATCTCCGGCATCGTTCCGGGGCTGATCATGGCGGCGAGCTTCGTCTTCGTCTGCTGGTATGTCTCCGTGAGGCGGGGGTATGCCGCCGCGGCCGTGAAGGTCCGCAAGCGTGAGCTGGCGCGACTGGCACTACAAAGTTTGCCGGCAATCCTGCTGCCGATCCTGATCATCGTCTTTCTGCGTTCCGGCCTGGCGACGCCGACAGAGGTCTCGGTCCTGTCGGTCGTTTACTCGCTGCTGCTCAGCATCCTCTTCTACCGTGACCTGACCTGGAAACGCTTCTGCGAGAACATGGTGGAGGCGGGCGTCGCGACGGGTGTCGTCATGCTCGTGATCATGGGCAGCGCGGCGGTCGGCTGGGTTCTGACATTCGATCAGGCCCCGCAGCACATGGCCGAATGGGTCTCGACGCACATCTCCAGCCCGATGGTCATCATTCTCATGATGAACCTGATCATGTTGGTGGTCGGCATGCCGCTCGACATGCCGCCGGCGATCCTCCTGCTCGGACCGATCTTCGTTCCTCTGGCCGATTCCATCGGTCTCGACCGGGTCCAGCTTGGCCTGATGATGGTGATCAACCTCGGGATCGGTCTCTACACGCCGCCGATCGGCACGACCCTGTTCATCTCGTCGTCGATCGCAAAGGCGCCGCTCAGCACCACGACGAACGAGCTCTGGCCGTTTTTCGGCATGGCCATGCTCCTCCTCCTCGCGGTCAGCTTCGTGCCGGCGCTGACGATCTACTGAGGAGCGTCCGATGAGTGAAACGTCAAAGAACGTCATCACCGTCCGAGGACTTACAAAGTCCTATGGTGCGACCTCGGTCCTCAAAGGCGTCGACTTCTCCGTTGCGCGAGGGGAGGTTCATGCGCTGCTTGGCGGTAACGGCGCCGGCAAGTCGACGATGATCAAGATCATCACGGGCGCGACCTCGCGCAATGATGGAGAGATCCGCTTCTTCGACAGCGACGGCAGCGAACGCAGCGAGGCAGAGGGTAGGGCGAAGGTCGCAGTCGTGCACCAGGAACTTGCGCTCCTGCCGCATTTGACCGTCGCCGAAAACATTGCCCTGCCGCATCAACGCAGAGGTGCGGGCTTGTTTCGGCGTGCGGCCGCAGCGGGACAGGCCTACGATGCGCTGAGAATGATCGACCAGGATTTCGCCGCCAAGTCTCTATACAGGCTGGTGGGCAGCCTGAGCCTCCACGAAGGTCAGATGGTCGAAATTGCCCGGGCTCTTTCTTCGGGTGCGGAATTAATCCTCCTCGACGAGCCGACTGCCAATCTCACAACTCTTGAGACGGAGAGGCTGTTTGCGGTCCTGAGGCGGCTCACCCGGGACACCGGTCTGTCGGTCGTGTTCGTCTCGCACCGGATGAAGGAGATCAGGCAGATCGCCAATGTCTGCACGATCATCCGCGACGGCCGGACGGTAGTCGATCGTCAGGCGATGGCAGAGCTGACAGACGCCGGCATCATCGAAAAGATGGGGCAGGTGGCAGCCTCTCATGCACCGGAACGGGCGCCGCAGCCCGAATACCGGTCGGACGCCTCCGCTGCGACGGACACCATCACCATCGAGGAGGCAGGTTTCAGACTGGAACTGCTGCCGGGCACCGTCCTCGGCGTGGCCGGCGCACCGGCTGGACCGGCGGCACTGATCGAAGCGCTAACAGGCGCCGCCCGGAAGAAGCGATGGACGGTTGCGCGTGGGGGATGGCCGGACCAGCTCCGATCGCCGCGCAAAGCCGCCCGCCTGGGAGCGGGATATGTGACCGGCGATCGGGCACACAAGGGAGTCCTCCACAGTCTTCCGATCATCGATAACGTGATGGCGTCCCGCCGTGTGACCAGAGGCGCGCTCCTCGCCGGCGGCTCTGAAGGGGGCGAATGCCTCGATCTGCTGAAGGCCTTGAAGGTGAAGGCCGCTTCCGTCTGGGATCTGCCGAGCACGCTGAGCGGTGGCACGCAGCAGAAGCTGCTGCTTGCCCGCTGGCTGGGCGTGCCCTCCCGGCTGCTGGTCCTCGAGGAACCGACCAGAGGCGTCGATATCGGAACCAAGCGTGAGATTTATCAGCTCATCAGACAGATGGCCGCTTCAGGCACAGTGATCGTCTGGTGGTCTACCGAAAATGTCGAACTGCTGGAAGTCTGCGACCGAGTCATCGGCTTCGACACCGAGGGACGCTGTGCCGGCGTGATGGACCGCGTCGACTTCAGTGAAGAGAAACTTGTTACTTTAACTGGAATGGCCGCATGACTGAGACCCGGGCACACATCGCGCCGACTGAGGCGCCCGCAACAAAAATCAAACAGAGGGAAAGCCTCTTTAGCGCCTACAGGACCGAGATCGCCATCGCTCTGGCCATCGTGCTGCTGGCCCTTGCGGTCGGCTCGCGGGTTCCGCAGGCGCTCACCTGGGGCAACTTCGCCAATATCACACAGGCAGGTGCGCCTCTTATCATCATGTCGCTGGGCGTCCTGCTTGTCGTCATCACCGGCGGTATCGACCTGTCCGTCGGCTCGGTCTTCTCCTTGACCGGCATGGTGACGGCTCAGGCGATGGCAAATGGGTTTGGCGGCATCTCGGCAAGCCTGATCGGTCTAGGCGTCGGACTTCTTTTCGGATCGATCAACGGCTTCCTCGTCACGATCGCCGGCCTGGCGCCGTTCGTCGTGACGCTCATCACCTTTGCCGTTGCCGGCTCGCTCGCCTTCATCGTCACCAACGGGCGCTCGATGCCAATCGGCGATCCGGACTTCTGGCTCCTTAACAGCGGCAGCCTGATACCGGGCGTTCCGAATTACATCCTCTTCTGCGTGATCCTTTTGATCGCGATCGAGCTCTTCCTGAAGAAGATGGTGGCGGGCCGATGGTTCTATGCTGTCGGCAGCAGTTCGACGGCTGCCTATCTGCTTGGCATCCCGGTCAAGCGAACGAAATTCATGGCCTATGTCGCGTCGTCGCTGCTTGCATCGTTCTCCGGCCTCCTGACGATCTCCTACATTCTCAACGCCGAATCCACGGCGGGGTCGAGCCTGATGCTTCAGGCTATAGCGGCGGTCGTGATCGGCGGTGCAAGCCTGCTCGGCGGCACGGGCACCGCGGTCGGCGCCGTGCTGGGGGCTCTGATGATCACGGTCATCCAGAACGGCGTCAATCTCATCGGCATCAACAGCTTCTGGCAGGGGTCGGTCACCGGCGTCGCCATTCTCATCGCGGTCCTTATCGACCGCTTCAGCAAGTCGCGGCGGGGGGCCGTTTGACATCAACCCGGCAAAGCCGGTCTTTGGAGGAGGAATGAAAATGAAAAGCACGAAACACGCAATGAGGTTGTTTGCCGGCGTTGCAATGGTGGCCCTTTCACTTTCGGCTGCCGCCCATGCTGAGGAAAAGAAGACCGTGGCGTACCTGGCGCCGTCGCTTGACATCTCCTACTGGCAGTGGGTCGGCTATGGCGTGAAGGAGAAGGCCAAGGAACTCGGCATGGACTATGTCGAGTACACGTCGGAAAATTCGCCGGCCAAGCAGATGGACAATGCCCGCACTGCCGTGACCAAGGGCGTCGACGCGATCGTGATCGGCCCCGTGAGCTCGACGAGCACGCCGCCGCTCCTCGCCTATTTGAAATCGCAGAACATCCCGATCGCCTTCGCCGGCATCGGCCCGCAGCCCGGCCAGACCGACTACACGTCGTCGGTTACGGCAAACAATTACGAGACCGGCAAGGCGCAGGGCGAATTCGTCTGCAAGCTTGCCAAGGACCGCGGCGGCAACCAGGTCGGCATGCTCTCATTGCCGCAGGACCGCGAGAACGCCCAGAAATATCTGAAGGGGGCGGAAGAAGCGTTCAAGGCGAGCGGCTGCGATCTGGCGCAGATGCTGGAGACCAGGGGGCTTACCGTCAACGAGGCGGTCACGCAGGCCAATGACATGCTCACCGCCCATCCTGATATCAAGGCCATTTACGGCATGTATGATGAGGCCGGGACAGGTGCCGCGAAAGTGCTGCAGACCCGCGGTCTTACCGGCAAGGTCGGCATTGCGGTTGCAGACGGCAGCCCGACGACGATCTCGCTGCTGAAGTCGAACGCCATCCAGGGCATCTTCTTCCAGGAGGCGGTCGGACAAGGAATAGACGGGACGCAGCAGGTGTTCAATGCAATCTCCGGCGCGCCGGTCAAGAAAGACCTCGCTCTCGTCATGCCGCTGGTGACGGCCGATAAGGTCGACGCGCCGGAAGCGAAGGCCGTCATCGCGCGGGTGTTCCCGCCCGCCAACTAAGGTGGTGTGGACGCCGGCTGTTCTGGCCGGCGTCCTTTTCGGCAATCTCTTGAAGGGCCGCAGGCATGAAAGACCTCCCGATCATCGATCCGCATTTTCATCTCTGGGATCTCGACAACAACTACTATCCGTGGCTGTCGGACGGCGTGAAACAGTCTGCCTTCGGCGACTATACCGCCATCAACAAGACTTACCTCATCGACGACTTCCTGGCGGACGCCAGGAATCAGAACCTGGTGAAGGCAGTCCACCTCGACGTCGGATACGATCCGAAGGATCCGGCCGGCGAGACGCGGTGGCTGCAGGGCGTGGCCGACAAGCACGGTTTTCCTCACGGCATCGTCGGATATGCCGATTTCCGCAGACCCGACGTCGGCGATCTCCTCGACGAGCACATGACTTTCGCGAACTTCCGCGGCATCCGGCAGTCGATGAACTATCACCAGGATCCTGCCAAGACCTACCTGACCGAACCTGGCGTTAGCCGCACGCCGGAATGGCGCAGGGGCTTCAAGGAACTTGCCCGACGGGATCTCAGTTTCGACCTCCAGCTCTACTACTGGCAGATGGAAGAATTTCTCGATCTTGCCCGCGACTTTCCCGACGTGCAGATCATACTGAACCACACAGGCATGCAGGTCGACGGCCCAAGCCATCTCGAGGGGTGGCGAAGTGGGATGCGCATGCTTGCGCAGGCGCCCAATGTGGCCTGCAAAATCTCAGGCCTCGGAATGGGCGACTGGACCTGGACGGTCGAAAGCATCAGGCCCTATGTGGAGGAGGCGATTGCAGCGTTCGGCGTCGAGAGGTGCATGTTCGCTTCGAACTTCCCGGTCGACAAGCTGTTCGGCAGCTACGACAAGATCATGGACGCCTTCAAGGTGATTACAGCGAACTACACCGGCGACGAGCAGCTTGCCTTATTTCATCATAACGCCGCTCGCCTATATCGGATTTGATGCAAATGTATGAGAATGGGGACCGGCCACAGATAGGGATCGACGGTTCCCGACATTCGTTGGGTTGCACTCAGCAAAATTTGTACCGCGATTTCCGGGCCGGATGCCGATGTCGTCCCGTCTTCGTCCACTGGGACAGCGACCCCGCATCGTACCCGCTTGCAGCATCCCATTAAAAAGCACTAAGGGTATGGAAGTCGAAGGCGCGGAACTGAGGCATTCACCGCTTTCGATCCTCCAACACGTCGGAAAAGGCAAAGATGACAAGCTCCGAATGGCGGGTGGGAGTGCTGTTTTCCAGAAGCGGAATTAGCGAAGTTACGGAAACCGAGCACTTTCTTGGCACCGCACTTGCGATCGAGGAAGTCAATGCGGCGGGCGGCGTGCTTGGCAAGCCCATTGTCCCGATCGCCTATGATCCCGGCGGGGACCAAACCGCCTATCGCAATCTGGCGCGGCGCTTGCTGGCGGACGACGACGTCAACATCATTTTCGGTGGCTCGATGTCGGCCAGCCGAAAGGCCGTGCTGCCGATCGTCGAGCGGCACAATGGACTGCTGTTTTATCCGTCGATGTATGAAGGTTTCGAATATTCGGAGAACGTCGTCTATACCGGCGCCACCCTCAATCAGAATACTTTCGCGCTCGCGGAATATCTTCTCCGCCACCATGGACGCCGCATCCTCTTCGTCGGCGCGGATTATATCTATCCGCGCGAATCCAATCGGGTGATGCGCGATGTGGTAGAAGCAAAGGGCGGCGAAGTCGTCAGCGAGCGATATCTTCCCCTTCATGCCGACGAACAAACCTTGCGTTCGGTTATTTCCGATATTGTCCGCCTTCAGCCCGATGCTATTTTCTCGACGATCATCGGCCGGCCGGCGCAGCGCTTTTACCGCATGTATGCCGAGGCCGGAATCGATCGCAAGAAGGTTCCGATCGCCAGCCTGACCATGGCCGAGAGCGAGATCCGCGAGATCGGAGCCGACGCTTGCACCGGCCATATTCTTTCGGCGACGTATTTCCAGACGGTCGAGAACGAGGCAAATGAGCGCTTTGTAAGTGCGTTCAAGGCCCGTTTCGGCCAGGACTGCACGACGAGCGTGTGGTCGCAGCCAGCCTATGCGCAGGTTCACCTCTTCGCCCGTGCGCTTGCCCGGGCTGGCTCGCTCGATACCCATCGTATTTCCGAAGAAATTCTCCTGGAGGACTTTCTTGCTCCAGAGGGCCGGATCAACTTCGACACCGATACCCGTCATCTCTGGCTGCATCCCCGCATCGGCGTGGCGCGGGCCGACGGGCTTTTCGACATTGCCTGGCAAGCGCCCGGCCCGGTCCGGCCGGACCCGTACCTGACGGCGTCGCGGTTCGAAGACGTTTGGTTGGAGGCCTGAGATGGCGGGACCCAGCCGGATCGTTCAGGATCTGCGGCGCGCACGCGTTCTTGTCGTCCATCCGCGCGACGAGGACGGCAACGTGCTGATCGCTCACCTCAAGCGCCTTGGCTGCGAGGTCCGGGCGACCTGGCCGCTTCCGCCATCCTTGCCTCCCGACATAGACACCGTTTTCCTGCATATCGAGGATGTGCATGTCGAGCACGCGCTTGAGATCATCGACCTCCAGCAGACCGCGATCATCGCCATCGTAACATATGAGAGCCCGACCGCCCTCCAGGCCATCATCGATCTCAACGCCCACGGCGTGATCAGCAAACCGTTGCGCCCGCTCGGCATCCTGACGCAATTTGTGCTTGCACGCTATCGGCAGAGCTACGAAAAACGGCTCGCCGGCAAGGTGCAGAAACTCGAGGAAACCTTGAAGAGTCGCCGGCTTGTGGAAAAAGCGGTTTCAGCGCTGCGGGCCATGAACGGTCTGGACGAGGAGGCGGCCTACAAGCTCCTGCGCGATCAGGCGACGTCCAAGCGCGTTCCGATGGCGACGATCGCCGAATCCATCATCGCCGCGCAAGACACCATGAAAAGCCTCGGGCTTTCCATCGGCGGAAAAAATCAACCTTAAGTCGCTCGAACTGCCGGCTTCGAAAATGCCTGCTAAGGCGGCTTGACGGTCACATTCTTTCGTGCCAGCCTAAAGATAACGAGCAGGTTTGCTCAGCGGCAGGGCTGCCGCATTCACATCATGGCTATGTAGCCTCTGGTTCACGGATTGAATTCCGTGCCAGAGGTTTTTTGCGTTTGGAGACGAGATTGAGTGTCAAGACCTCAACAGCGCGGACGGCAACAGTCGCAACCGTCCAGTTCGAACCGATCGTCGGTGATCGCGCCCATAACCTCGCGGCCATAGAGCGGCTGGCGAGGGCGGCGAAGGCCAAGGGCGCGGAGATCGTCGTTCTGCCGGAACTCGCCGATAGCGGCTATAGCTTCCGTGACGGCGAGGAGGTTGCCGCATTGGCCGGCCCGGTACCCGGCGGCCCGAGTGCCGAGGCGTTCCGCCGCCTTGCCGGGGAGCTTGGCCTTCACATCGTCAGCGGCGTTGCCGAGCGGGATGGCGACCGGTTTTACAACAGCGCACTTCTCTGTGGTCCCGAGGGATATATCGGCAAGTACCGCAAGCTCCATCTGTGGAACAACGAAAACCGTCTTTTCAAAAAAGGTGATCTCGGGCTGCCGGTATTCGACCTGCCCTTCGGCCGCATCGGCATCGCCATCTGCTACGACGGCTGGTTTCCGGAAACATTTCGCGAGTTGGCGCTGGCCGGCGCGGAACTGGTCTGCGTGCCCACCAACTGGGTACCGATGGTGGGTGCGGAAAGTGCGGCCGAACCGATGGCGAATATCCTGCACAAGGCGGCCGCCCATACCAATGGTCTTTACATCGCCTGCGCCGACCGGATCGGCGTCGAGCGCGGCCAGTCCTTCATCGGTCGCAGCCTTATCGTCGGCCCGCAAGGCTGGCCAATATCCGGTCCGGCCAGTGCCGATCGCGAGGAAATCCTCCTTGCGCAAATCGATCTGTCGAGCGTGACGGAGACCCGCACGCTCAACAGTTTCAATCATCTGCTCGGCGACCGCCGAGCCGATGTCTACGGGTAACATCGACCCATTCAAGAAAGGGGAACAAAAATGCAAATGAAACCCATCATCCTGACACTGGCATCCGCGGCATTCGCCACGGCAGCTTTCGCCGAGGATCCGATCAAGATCGGGGTGCCGGTCGGGCTATCAGGCGCAAACAGCGTGGTTGCGCCGTCCGTCGTCCAAGCTGCGGAACTCGCCGTCGAAGAAATCAACGCCAAAGGCGGCGTTCTCGGGCGGCCATTGGAACTCGAGATCGCCGACGACGCGTCAGGTGCTGCCGGTGCGCAAAAGGCCTTCGATTCCCTGGTTTTCCAGAAGGAAGTGAACGTCGTCATCTCCATGGAGACGAGCGCTGCGCGCAATGCCGGCCTGCCGATCATTTCCAAGGGTGACGTGCCATACATCTACACGTCGTTCTACGAAGGCAAATCCTGCAACACCAATCTTTTCGTCGATGCCTGGGTTCCAGAACAGCAGGTGCCGCCTGTCGTCGACAATTTCATCGGCAAACAGGGTGCAAAGAAGTTCTTCCTGATTGGATCGGATTATGCCTTCGGACGCGGCATGCTTACTTTCGCCAAGACCTATATCGAAAAAGCGGGCGCTCAGGTGGTCGGCGAAGAGTATCTGCCGATGGACGGCAGCGACTGGACGGCCATCATCTCCAAGGTCCGCTCCTCCGGCGCTGATGCCATCATCACCTCGACGGCCGGCGGCGCACCGAACGTGACCTTGACCAAGCAACTGCGCTCGTCTGGCGTCACTCTGCCTTACGGCAATCTCGCGGTCGACGAAGGCACCGCCAAGAGCATGGGTGCGGATGCCAAGGACATCTTTCTCTCCGCATCCTACGTCACCGGTATCGACAGCCCAGACAACAAGGCCTTTCTTTCGGCCATGGAAAAGAAGTTCGGCAAGGAACTGCGCACGCCGAACGATCTTTCCGTGCCGCAATATGAGGCGATCTACCTTTACAAGGCAGCCGTCGAGAAGGCCGGCAGCACCGATACGGCGGACGTGCTCAAAGCCCTTCCCGACGTATCCTTCACCGGTCCGCGCGGCAAGATCTCGATGAACAAGCAGCACCATGCGCCACTGACGATGTATCTTGGGCAGGTGAAGGACGACGGCAGCGTGGCGGTCGTCGATAGCTTCAAGGACGTCGATCCCGGCGATCAGTGCCCGAATCTCTGAAACCAGCGTGGCGGGGCAGGCGCCCCGCCTCCAGCATCGGAGTTCTAGAAATGACGCTCTTTCTCGATATTGTCAGCTCTGCGGCCATTCTCTTCATCGTTGCCGCCGGGCTGCTCGCGATCTTCGGCGTGCTGAAGATCATCAATTTCGCGCATGGCGCGTGGCTGACGATCGGGGCCTACTGCGCTGTCGTCGTCAGCGGGTTCGGCCTCAATCCATGGCTTGCCATTCCCTTCGCCTTCCTGGTCGGAGCGATCCTCGGAGGTGTTGCCGAACGGTTCATCGTGCGGCCTCTCTATCGTCGCCCGCTCGACGCCATTCTTGCAACCTGGGGCCTTGGCATCGTCATCGGCCAGCTGATCACGCTCTGGTTTGGCCGCGACGTGCAGTTCGCGCCGGCGCTCCTGCCCGGCACCTTCGATCTCTTTGGAACCGGGTACTCATCCTACCGTCTTTTCGCCATTGTCGCGGCGATCGCTCTGGGTCTCGGCTTCACCTTGCTACTCGATGGCACAAGGCTTGGTCTTTCCGCCCGGGCAGTCATCATGAACGAAACGCTGGCGCGCGGACTCGGTATCGATACCGAAAAGGTGCGGCTCGCGACCTTCATGATCGGCGCCGGCCTTGCCGCCCTCGCAGGCGTACTGCTCGCGCCGCTGACCAGCGTCGATCCCAATATGGGCGTCGCCTGGCTAACGGGCGCCTTCATGCTGGTGATGGTTGCAGGCTCTTCCTTCGCCGCGCTTGCCGCCGCCTGCCTCATCTTCGGGGCCGCTCAGGTGCTCGTCAGCATCTATTTCAGCCCAATCCTCGGCGGCATCACCGTGGCCGTCCTCTGCGCAATCACACTGCGCATACGCCCGAAAGGATTTGCCCGTGCGTGACAGACAAAAACTCCGGCTTGTCCTTCTTCTGGCGCTGGCGCTTGCAGCCCTCCTGCTGATCGTCTTCGGACCGATGTTTCTCGGCCGCTTCAGCCTCAACGTCCTGACACGTTCGATGATCTACGCCATGCTGGCGATCACCGTCGACCTGCTCTGGGGATATACGGGCGTTCTCACCTTCGGGCAGGCGGCATTCTTTGGCGTCGGCGCCTATTCCACCGCCATGGTTCTCACCCATGTCGGCGCAAGCCCGGGGCTTTTCGTCGTCGCCCTTGTCGCCGCCGTGCTCGTTCCGCTCGTGCTTGGCCTCGCCGTCGGCTGGCTGTCGTTCTATCACGGATCGACACCGCTCTATGCCACCGTGATCTCGCTCGTTGTGCCGATCGTCGTCACACAACTCGTCTTTTCGGGCGGCACCTGGACCGGTTCCTCGAGCGGCCTTGTCGGTTACGACACTCTGCCGCTCGGGCTTCCCGGCTATTTCCGCCTGTCGGGCGCCTGCCTGCTGGCATTGGCCATTGTTGCGATCGTCTTTGTCCGGTCGGACGCCGGCCGTCTGCTTGTGGCAATCCGCGACAATGAAGCCCGCGTCGCCTATCTGGGCATGAACCCAGCCCGGTTGAAAATCGTTTTGACGGGCGCTCTCGCCGGCGTATGCGGCCTGGCGGGCTTCCTCTATGCCAATGCGTCCGGCGTCGTCGCACCTGAAAACACCGGCTTCGTATTCGGCACTGAACTCGTCGTCTGGACGGCGCTCGGTGGCCGGGGAACGATCATCGGGCCCTTGTTCGGTGCTATCGGCATCGATTATCTGAGCGCCAGTCTTTCGGGCGATCTGCCCTTCCTGTGGCAACTGATCGTCGGGGCGCTCTTCGTCGTCATGATCATCCTTTTACCGGGCGGCCTCGCCTCGCTGGTAACGCGCTTCCTTAAGGTCGCAAACTCCAACAGCACTCTGAAGTCCCTGCCGACGCGCATCGTCGCCAAGGAGGGTGCACTGGCAAGCGAAAGCCTCCTGTCGATCCGCGGTCTCGGCAAGTCCTATGGCAGCCTCTCCGTCCTCAAGGGCATCGAACTCGAGATCGGCGCCGGAGAACTCGTCAGCCTGGTCGGCCCGAACGGCGCCGGCAAGACCACGCTGATGCGTTGTCTGTCCGACGGCACCCAGCAGATCGAAGGTCAAGTGGATATCTTCGGCACGAATATCGCCGGTCGTGCACCCGAACGGATCGTCGCGCTCGGCGTCGGCCGCAAATTCCAGGTCGCCAGCATCTTCGACAGCATGACCGTTGGCGAATGCCTGAAGATGGCGCGTCTCAGCCGCGAGAGACCCAACCCGATGCGATCGGCCGCCGAGATCATGCTGCCGGCAGCAGCCGCCGAAATCCTGACGCTCACCGGTATGGCTGATATGCTGGACAAACCGGTCTCGCTACTGTCGCACGGTCAAAGGCAGGCTCTCGAACTGGCGATGGTCGTCACTCTGGAACCACGCGTCATTCTTCTCGACGAGCCGACCGCGGGTCTTACCAAGACCGAGCGCATGACCATCGGCATTATCCTCAAGAAACTGACGGACCAGATGGGTTTCGCCGCCATCCTGGTCGAACACGATCTGGATTTCGTGCGCGAGATATCGAGCCGCATCGTGGTTCTCCACCAGGGCAAGCTCGTTCTCGACGGCACGGTGAACGACGTGGTCAATTCGGAGACGGTTCGCACCATCTATGCAGGAGGCGCTCATGGCTGACCCGTTCAAACTCAAGCTCAGCGGCGTATCGAGCGGATATGGCGCGGTGAATGTCGTCAACGGCGTGTCGCTCGCCATCCGGCCCGGCGAGATCTTCACCCTCATGGGCAAAAACGGCATGGGCAAAACGACACTGCTGAAGACGATCCTCGGCTTCCTGCGTGTCGGCAAAGGCAAGATCGAGGTCGATGGTGCTGATATCACCGAGAGGAAGCCCACCGAGCTCATCGCTTCCGGCATCGGCTATGCCCCTCAGGAATTGCCGCTGTTTCAAGATCTTTCCATCCGCGACAATCTGCGCTTGGCGCTCAAAGGCGATCGGGATCTGGCGTCCGCCCTGGAGCGGGTCTACAGCTATTTCCCGTTCCTGAAGGACCGGCTGGCGCAGAAGGCCGGCACGCTTTCGGGCGGTGAGCAGAAGATGCTGATCCTGGCGCGGGCGCTGATGCTGCGGCCAAAGCTGCTGCTCATCGATGAAATCTCCGAAGGCCTGCAGCCCTCTGTCGTCCAGAACATCGCCAAGGCGCTAAGGGACGACCGTGAGCAACGCGGCACGACTATCCTGCTGGTCGAACAGAACCTGGATTTCGCCCTTTCGGTGGCGGACCGCTGGGCCATTCTCAAACTTGGAGCGATCGAAGATGAAAGCCCCAATGGCCCGGACAGCCGCAACCGTGTCCTGCAGCATCTGAAGATCTAGGGAGCGGTTAGGTGCAGGACCGGTGGAATGCATTCATGCCCTATCCGGACGCGGATATCGGCCACGCGGCCATCGGTTTGCTTTCTGGCCTGCGCCTCGCAGTAAAGGACCTTTTCGACGTGGCCGGCTATCCAACCGCGGCCGGCAATGCCGCGGTGCTCGCTGCCTCCGGCATCAAGACGGCGACGGCGCCTTTGGTTCAGGCGCTCTTGGATGCCGGCGCCTGTTTCGTCGGCAAGACCAATACGGACGAGCTCGCCTATTCCCTCATCGGCGGCAACATCCATTTCGGCATGCCGAGAAACCCGCGAGATCCTAACCTTATTCCCGGTGGATCGTCGTCCGGTTCAGCCGTCGCGGTTGCCGCTGGTCTTGCTGATCTCGGCCTTGGAACCGACACTTCCGGCTCCATCCGGCTGCCCGCCGCCATCAACGGCCTCATCGGCTGGCGACCGACACATGGAAGCCTCGACAACAGGGCAGTGCGTCCGCTGGCGCCAAGCTTCGATGTGCCGGGTTTCATGACGACAAGCCTTGAACCAATGGCCGCGGCGATGAGCGCCGTCGGCATGCCCGCGGCAAATGACCGACCAATATCCATTCTCATTCCCGAAGATATCTTCGAAACCATCGACGACGCGACCGCCGATGAGATCATCGCCAGCCTTCGATCGGCGGCCATGCCTATCCGTAAGATCGATTCTGTATCCTCAGCCAGCCTGGCGGATCTTGCTGTGGCGTTCATCACTATCCTGCAAAAAGAAGCCTGGGCAAGCAACAAAGCGCTCTTTGAGCAGAGTCCTGAAGCCATTTCTCCCGATATCGCCGCGCGTCTTCGATCAGGTTCGCGCCTGGACGAAAAGGACGTGCGCGAGGCATGCAGGATCCGCAAGCTCTTTTCCGGGGAGATTGACCGATTGCTTTGCGAAAGTGTGGTTGTTGCTCTTCCGACATTGGCAGTTAGCCCGCCCACACGCGATGCAGGGCCGGAAAGTTTCGCCGCATTTCGTTCCGCCTGCATCAAGCTTCTGTGTCTCTCAGGTCTTGGTGGCTGCCCGCAACTGGCTTTTCCAATCGGCAGGGGCGCTGGAAACGTTTCGCTTTCCCTGCTCGGCGCACGGAGCGCCGACAGTATGCTGATGAATGTGGCCCGGCGACTAAGAGCTGAGTGAAAGAGCAAGTAACGGATGGCCGACTGGTTTACGAAATACCTCGCTTGAGGAGGCCGTTGCCCGAATGATCTGCGGGTAGGCGGCGTCCGCCATTCGGAGCAGCCTTGCTACAGGCTTGCATTCCCGCGCACCTCAGGATTGCCTTGCTCTTCGACCTGCGCGGGGCTTGATTATCGCTCACCGTCGACCTTGCGCCGTCCCCGGCTGACCATCATTCCACCGATGATGAGGAGAATTCCGCCGGCGTTCGCCCAGAAGGACGCCGGCACCGCATTGATATAATCAAACGCCACCCCCGTGACCATCTGCCCGCCGATGATCAGCAGAGCCGAATTGACCGCGCCGATCCGCGCAATCGCCCAGCTGCCGGCGGCCACGAAGACAACGCCGAGCGGACCGCCGAGATAGGCATACCAGGGCGCCTCGGCGGCGCCCGCAGGAAGCAGGCCTCCGACGAAGAGGCCGAGGCAGGTGAGGGCGGCAAAACCTATCGCGTGATTCCAGAAGGATGCGATCAGCGGCGTCGTCGAGATGCTCAACCGCCCATTGAGCTGACGGCTGAGGCCGACGAGCACGCCGCCCAGGCAAGCGAGGAGAACGAAGAGCGTCACGCCGCACCTCGCCCGAACAAGATGATCAGCACCGCCCCGGCAACAACCAGGCCGAGCGCAACGATGTCACGTCTATCGGGATGCCGCTTTTGCATGCCGAACAGCCCCCAGCTATCGGCCGCGACGCTGAAGACGACCTGGCCTGCCAGCCCCAAAGCCAAGGTGCCGGAGAGCCCGAGCGGGGAGTTGACCGTCGTCGAGGTCAGCATCACCGTTGCCGCCCCCGAGAGCCCGCCGAGATAGGCCCATAGAGGCGCGCGCAGGCTCTGTTTCGGCGTCGGCCTGCGCCGCCGGTGGACCAGCAGCAGAAGAATGATGGCTGCGACCATGCCGGTGCCGTGCGCGGTCCAGGACGAAAACAGCGGATTCCCGTAGCGTGCCAGTTCGCCGTTCAGGTGCACCATGAAAGTCAGGAGGCCGCCCGTGGCAAAAGCGCCGGCAAAGTAGATCGGATGCGGATTTCGTGCGGCGTCGATGGTCATTGGAGATCCCGTCAGCGAATCGGTTGCAGCGGATGTTTTCAGATTGCCACTAAGGCCATTCATCGGCATCGTCAGCAAGACGATTACCACCACCTGCCTTTGCCCCCAGCGGCGCACGTGTTCGATTGATGGCAGCAGGCGTTCTCACACATCTTTCCGGCGGAGAGTTGGTGTCGTCACAGCCTGGCAGGCATGGAGGATGCGATGCTGCTCAAGGGCGAACGAACATTCGTGGTGCGGGATGCGGGAGGCTTCGTCGCGCACGTCAACATGCCGGGATGGCTGAAGCCGAAACCGCGTGACCACGGCCACGGCCCTCTCGCCATGATCGTCGAATCCCTGCTGAACCCCGGCCGCCTGATCGCGATGCATGAGCACCGGGACGACGAGATCGTCTCCTGGGTGCCGGACGGCGTGATGCGCCACGACGACAAGGCCACCGGCCGGCTGGTGGTCGACCGCGACCATCTGATGGTGATGAATGCCGGAACAGGCTTCTGGCATTCCGAGGAGACGCTGGCCTCCGATCCGCCGCTGCGCATGCTGCAGATCCTCATCCGTCCGTCCGCGGCCGGTCTCGATCCGAAAATTCAATACGGTCCGATCCCCGCGGCCGCGGCGAATGTCTGGCGGCATCTGGTCGGCCCGGAAGGGGAGGGCGCGCCGTTTTATGTCCGCAGCGCCGTCGACATCTTCGATATCCGGCTGGATGCGGGCGCGCGGGCGGAATTCCCGCGCAAGCAAGGCAGGGATCTCTATTTCTACGTCTTCAGCGGCGCCGTCGTCGTCGACGGGCAAAGCTTTGCCGAAGGCGAGCAGGGGCTGCATCTGTCCGATGCCAGCCTCGAAGCAGAGGCGAAGAGCTCAAGCCTCCTGGTCGCCTTTCTGCTCGACCCGAACGCGCCGTTCGCCAGGCAGGGAACGGTCGGCGACCACAGGAAGATCCCGCCGGCCATCATCATCCGCGCCTTTCTGAAATGGCGGAAATTTCGGCAGCTGTCGCGGCGCGCTTCATAGCCGCGCCCTTTGATCGATGATTACCGCAAGTCGCTTCCGCTTTCGGCAATTGTGCGGTAGCCTGTGCGTTCGTTCATCGCGCGAAGGTTTCGCTGCGACCCCAGAGACGCCGAGGACGGGCGAGTTGCGACCGTCCAGAGTTCGGAACAGTTTTCGTCAGCCGCGATAAGGCTGAAAATGCGATTGTGAACGGAACAAGCATGCCTGCAATTGGGTTTCGAACCTTAGCGTTCAAAAGGAGGAGCATTATGCCGACGGTTGCTGCGACACCCATTACTCCGCCCGACCAGCACGTTGTCACCGCCCGCGAAGCCATCGAGCCGCTTTATGAAAAGCTCGAGCTTCAAACGGAATCGCTCGTTCTCTCCGCAGCGCTGGAAGCAGGATGGTCTCCTGATGAGGCAACGGAAGCGCTGGCCGCACTCAGACTGCAGGACGCACTCTCCATCCTCGACGAACGAACCGGCCAGTAAGCTCGAGAACAAATCGACGAGATCGGGTGGTGGTATCTTGGGATCGCGGCCGCTTCCTCGATCTCATCTTTGCGGACGATCAATCCCGCTCGTGTACGACCCGTACCGTCGCCATCCATCTCCGACGCGGCGATTGATGTGATGGACATCACTGCGGCGCCTGACAGTGCTGCCGTCTCATTGAGACAGAAGCAGCATAATTCCCTGCGATCATTTTTCTAAAGCGCGTCGCGTCAAATTTGATTCATGCGACGCGCTTCAGCTCTTGTTTTGATGCATGTCGTTGTCCCGGAACCGCCGCACATTTCCGGGCGACACGCATTAATTCGGTCGAAGCTTTTTGGTCGCGATCAGCATGACGAGATCTTCGGAGGCATCTGCGAGCGCCAATGCCAATTCCGCAGCCGACCATCCATGTTTCTGCAAACTGACGAGCATCTCAACCATTGCGACTTCGACCTCTCGTCTGCAGCTCGAAAGCGGCTTCAATTCGATATGTTCCTCATCACATGCGGTAGTCATCTTAGCCTCCATTCTGCCACATGGGCAGCGTCGCAAAAATTCGCCAGTGGGTGGATATAGTAAGGGTTGCGTGCAAGCCTCGGGCTCATTACGCATCGACACAGACGGCCTCGGCTGCGCGCAACCCTTCGCGCGCCATCAGTTGCCGATGTCCGGCCTCAGGAGCGTCTCGCATGAATGTGAGCAGGGAAAACCCGCACGATCGACGATAGGAATTTTTCCTCGCGCCTGATGGTTGTGCGGAGAAGAACTGCTGTCGTAAGCCGACGCTCGCGCAAAGCGCGCACGAATATTGCCCAGATAGTTCACGACCTATCCTCCTGTTCTCGCATTTTTTGTTTTGAATAAGTGTCGTTTCACGTTGAGGGTGCTTTGAAACTGCATGGCACCGGCAAGTGAGCTTTTTGGAATTTCCGAACGTTTTCGGAATTAACCATTGCTTAATTAGATACAGGAACAGGACGCGATTGTCGTTATCGCCGCATCCTGAAAATTATCGGTGCGTCCATTTCTGCTCGCATAGGAATATGATAAGTAGCTTATGCACGTAGAGCTTCAGTCGATTCGGTTCCATCGGATGGGTTGCGCGGAGGTTTCAGCCGCGAAAACGATTGCTTGCTTCAGTTTCAACAGCCCGGATCGGCTATGCGCTGGAGGAATTGGATGGTTACGGAGTCTGGAGATGACCCCGCTGGTGGACGGGAGTGGCCGGCCCATTTGGAGCGGCGGCGCTGGCCGCGCGAACCGTCGCCGCAGAAAGAACATCGGGCGGACGTTCCGCCGGCACTGGTGCCGTTGCGATTTTCGACGCAAGACCTGCCGCCGAAAGAACAGTTCCAGTCCTGGCGATCCCACATGGCGCCGCTTGTGGATGTTCATCTGCCGGACGGAAAATCAGAGGACGACGGTTTTCTTGCGGAACAGACCGGCTGGCATCTCGGCGATATCCTCATCGTCCAGCAGCGCGCGCAGGCATGCAGCTATATTCGCGATCAGGCCATGCTGCGATCGAGCCCAATCGATCACTGGAATGTCGGCGTGCTGCGCAGCGGCCGGGCCTGGACCGAGGCCAATCGCCATGTAACGGAGACCGGCCCGGGTGAGATATTTTTCAGGTCGCTTGGTTATCCGTATCGCGGGCGGATGACCGATTCAGTCGCCGTGCTCGTCTTCCTGCGCTATGAACTGCTGACCCATGATGCGAGTCTTCTGCAGAACGCCAACAACACCGTCCTCTCCGGTAGCCTGGCTGAACTGCTCGTCAGCTATATCAACGGCCTGGAAGCGAACCTCAGCAATTTGACGGTGGAGGAGGTGCCGCGGATCATACGGACGATCGGCGATATGGTCGTTGCATGCGCCGCATCGTCCACAAGTTTGGATCGCGCTCAGGAACAGGCCAATATGGGGCTGATGGAGCGGGCGCATCGCTTTATTCACCTCAATCTTCATTCCGATAGCTTGACGCCGGAGGTCATGTGCCGTGCGCTGGGCATCTCGCGGACGCGGCTCTACCAATTGTTCGAAACGAGCGGGGGCGTCTTCAATTACATTCGCAAACGTCGATTGCTGCAGGCCTATGCGGATCTTACCAACCCGACCGACAACAGGCCGATCTCGGAGATTGCCGAGGCCGCCGGCTTCGACGTTGCAGCCAATTTCACACGCGCCTTCAGTCATGAATTCGGGCTCAGCCCGCGTGAAGTCCGAAAGACCATCGCCACCGAGCGCCCGGCCATCCCCGCAACACGTTCCATGCAACGTTTTGGGACAACGATCGGCGACTGGCTGACGCTCGCACATTGACGCCGTGTATGGCGAAGCTTTCCTCAACTCAGTCTAAGATCCACCCCGGGATACAACTCTTCAATGCGGGGCGAAGTCATTGTCAGCGGCACGCGCGGTTACGCAGCTACAACGGTGCGGATATGCTACCAACTTCCACCGTCCCTCAGATTGGTGGGGGTACGGGCTCAAACGCCTCGACGTCGTCTACAGAGCGCATGCGAGCGCTGAAATTACTCGGCATCCACCAATTGGGTTGGCTGCCCAGCAACATCTGGAAAAAGCCCGCCGCGTACTCCATGTCCTGGTTCGCATTTTCCCGAAAAGACCACCAGCTGCGAAGATCATCCACCATCTGATTGATGGGAACGTCAATGTGGAATTCCTGGTCCATCGTGGCAGCATACACAGTCAGGCAAAATGTCGTGGCCACATATCCCTCCGGCCAGAAGGCCGCCGGCGAGCCCGGGTCGACGCTGGCGGGGGCGCAAACCGCCTTGATCGGCATGTCGGCTACGAGTTCGCGCAATACCAGCGAGGGTGCAAACTGAAAAAACTCGCGCCGTTCCGCCCTCTCTTTCGGTCTCTGACGGTCGACACTATCCAGCCAGCGAACAAAGGCGCTCGCCAGCTTGACGTCGTCAATCGCGAATTCGCACGCCATTGCTTCGCGGCAGAGTGCGACATGTTTATGAAAGGCTGCCTTGAACCAGTGCAGCTGCCTGACCGCCACCCTTAGCGGTTTGTTGGTTCCAGGCAGATTGTGCACGGACCGGGACAAATCAAACATGACTTGCGCACCGTTTGAGTAGCGAGGCCAGAGCCGAGATGTCTTTCTTCTGATAGAGATCCTGAATCGTCACTTGAACAGCGGCTGCAAGATCGGTGGCGGCGGAGATGATCGCGTCTCTGTCAGCGTCGTCCGTCTCCGTGAGCAATGAGAGCATTGCTGCAAAAATTGCAACGACGATGACCCTGGAGTGCGCAACCGGTGATTGGTCGTCCAACTGGTCGATTGTTATCGAGCCGTCATCTGCCAGCTGCAACGTCAATTGGGCCGCAAGCTCGAAAACATCTTGCGAATGACCCAGTCGTGCGAAGGCACGGCGGCCGGCAGTTTGGCTCACCAACGCTCTCTTGGCGCCAAGACGGCTCAAGACGAGTTTCATCGTTTGATAATAGGCGACCGAAAACTTATGGTCGGGCCGAGCAGAGGAAACGATTTCGCGCATATTTTCGGAATTCGTCGCGGGATCGCTCAAGACGGAATGTGCAAAATCGCAGACGAAATGATCGACGTTGCGGGCAAGGACTTCGAGCTCGCTCAATGCGGAAAGGGCGATCCCCGATGCCGGTGCCGGGAGCCGGCGCGGCGCAGTCTCCTTCACCGTGTCGCGCCCCTTTTTGAGGGTATAGCGCAGTGACCTCAATACGTCCTTGAGTTGCGTCGCTTGTGGAGCAAATTCTGGCGACATGCCAACCTACCCTCTTGCCTCATTGCGCCTCTGTTAGGCCACAATATCATATCGCAATTCGCGTCTGGGTGTCGCCTTAATAAATGCACGGGTCGCATCATAGCTCGCCACACCGGCCTGACTTCCCAGGCCAGTAGCGTTCAACGCGGAGGAGGCTTGACCAAGTTCGACCGCATCACGAGGCGACAGTCCCTTTACCAATCCACTCGCGAAACCGCCATTGAAGCAGTCACCGCAGCCGCATGTGCACTTTACATCGACCTGGAACGCCGGCGAGTGGAATTCCAAGCCCGTCTCGTCGTGATAGTAGGCGCCCTCGGCTCCCAAAGTGAGAATGACACATTTGGCTCCTCTGCTGAGAAGGAAAGTCGCCAGGTCCTTGTTGTGTGTCAATCCGGAAAGTGCCTGCGCTTCCTCTTCAGAAGGCAGGAAATAATCCGTATAAGGCAACAGAGCTTCGATTTTGGGAAGGTCGGCCGGCGTCGACGCGAAGACGTCAAGCGTGGTGATCACACCTCGACGGCGCGCTTCCGCCATGAGTTCCGCGGTACGACCGGAATCATCCATCCGATTCATCAGGCCGACCCCACCCACATGCAGGATCTTGGTGTCTAGAACTCGATCTATTTCCGAATCCGATACGAAGAACGCATCGGTCGCACCGCGTTTGTGCAGTGCCGGTCGCTGACCATTCGGCCGTGTCGTCACGATTGAAGAGGATGTCGTATAGCCCTCGTAGCGCCGCATCATGGTGGTGTCTACGCCGAAAGACTGCAGCTTCATATGGACCCAGTCGCCCATATCATCATAGCCCACTCCGCCGACTGCTTGCACCGAGAGGCCATACTTGGCAGCCACGATCGCCGCCGAACCGGCCGCGCCGGATACGGCCAGGGTGAAGTCTTCCACGAAAAGGGTCTGCCCCCCCGCCGGGACTTCCGCGACCGGTCGGCAAAGAGCGTCGAAGGTGTAAAAGCCGACGCAGCTGAAATCAAAGGTCGCCGACATCACCGGACTCCGATCCTGTTGCCATCACCGTCGAAATAGTAAAGCCGGCTGGGATCAAACCCGATCGATACGGAAGAATCTATTTTTGCACGGAATTCCCGGCCGGCTTTGATTTCGAAGATCTTCTCTGGAGTGCGGACGGACAGGTAGGTGATATCACCGGTCGGCTCGACGCCAAAAACGGTGCCGTGGAGATTTTCGCCGCCGATCAGGCAATCCTCCGGCCGGAAGCCGAGGGTAACCTGACCGGACAGCTTTTCAGGGCAGGCGACCTTCACGCCGGCAGCCGAGAAAACCCCATTATGTGCAGTGCCCGACACCAAGTTCATCGGCGGCGAGCCGATGAACCCCGCGACAAAGGTATTGGCTGGATCTGAATAGATCTCATCGGGGGTGCCGATCTGCTGAATTATGCCTTTGTTCATGATGACGATCCGATCAGCGAGCGTCATTGCCTCGATCTGGTCGTGTGTCACGTAAACCGTGGTCACCTTCAGGTCGCGCTGCATGTGCTTGATCTGGACACGCATGCTGGCACGCAGCTTCGCATCGAGGTTGGAAAGCGGCTCGTCCATGAGAAAGACTTGCGGCTGGCGAACGATAGCGCGCGCCAGCGCAGCGCGCTGTCTCTGGCCGCCCGAAAGCGCGCCGGGTTTGCGCTCCAGAAACGGCCCAAGTTCAACCATATCCGCGGCACGACGAACGAGGCTATCATGCTTGTCCTTGGGGATGCGCCTCATCCTTAAGGGAAACCGAATGTTCTCGTAGATCGACATATTCGGGTACAGGGCGTAGCCCTGGAAAACCATCGCAACGTCTCGATCGCGGGCATCGATCTCGTTCACAACATTGCCGCCGATCCGTATCTCTCCGCCCGTCGGGTGCTCCAGGCCAGCAATCATGCGCATGGTCGTGGTCTTCCCGCAGCCCGACGGCCCCAAAAGGACCAGAAACTCCTCATCGGCGATATCGAGAGTGACATCCTGGACCCCAAAGAAGGAGCCGAAGCTCTTCACGATGTTCTTAAGTTCAATAGAAGCCATGGAATTATCCTTTCACAGCGCCCATGGTCAGGCCGCGCGAGAGATGCTTCTGGATCAGGATGACGAGGATCAAGATCGGAGCGAATGCGAGGAACGAGACGAGTGCGATTGCGTTGTAGATCACCCCGTCGGAGCCGCCTGTGAAGTTGGCGAGCGCAACGGACATCGTGTAAGCCTTGGAGGTCGATGCGATGAGAAGGGTGAACAAGAATTCGTTGATAGCGAAGATCGCTGCTATTACCGCCGCGGTGATAATACCGGGCAGGCAAGCCGGGATCATGATTTCCCAAAGAATGGTCAGGTCTCCGGCGCCGTCTGTCCGTGCCGCGTCTTCCAGTTCCTTCGGGATATCCAGCATGTAGCTGCGAATGATCCAGGTGACGAGACTGAGATTGATGGCCGCGTAAATGAGCATCAAAGCCCAGACGGAATCCAGCAAACCCATATTCTTGAACAGAAAGAAGATCGGCACTGCCACGATGGCCGGCGCCATCATACGCGTCGACAGGATGTAAAAACCGATGTCCTCTCGGCCACGGAACTCATAGCGAGCCAACGCGAAGGCTGCGGGAATTGCCAGCAGCAGATCAATGACGACCGAGCCCGCCACTGCAACCACCGAGTTTCGGAGATATGAAGCGATCGGCCAGTCGCTGACGAGCAGGCGCCAGGCGTCCAAGCTCCACGTCGGCCAGTAGATCGGCCGTGGCACGATGATTTCCGTTCTTGGCCTGAACCCTATTGTGAGGAACCAGATGATCGGAACAAGACAAACAAGCGCCCAGGCGACAAGGATGATGTAGCGAAGAAGGAGGCTTTCACCGCCGTTTTTTCGAATGCTGGCCATATCATGATTTCCCGGATTTGAATGCGCGCTTTACGACAGTCTGGGCGATGACGATCGTGAAGATCAGCATCAGCACCGATGCCGCCGACGCGTATCCGAAATTGAACATCCTGAAGCCCTGACGATAGATGAAGTAGCTCATCGTCTCCGTTGCCCCGCCCGGTGTGCCTTGGGTCATGATGTAGACGTTTGTGAACATCGTCGTGATGTCGATGCCGCGAAGCGTTACGGCGACCACGATGATGGGCCTCATCATCGGCAGTGAGATGTTCCAGAAAATGCTGCTCCAGCTTGCCCCGTCCAATCGGGCCGCTTCCTCGATTTCCTCATCCTGACCTTGAAGAGCTCCGACGAAGATGATGAAAAGAAACGGTGTCCACTGCCACACGTCCGCGACGATCAGCGTCAGTCTGGCTAGCCAGATAGACGCAAGCCAGTCGACATTGTTGGAGACTAGTCCGATCGACATGAGAATATCGGAAATCACCCGGCCATCATTGAAAGCAAGCTTCCAGATGAACGCTACCGCCGACGGCATGAACAGCATCGGCATCAGGAAAATGATGCGCCAACCGCGGACAAACGGGTCCCGGTAACAGAAGAAGGCCACCGCCATCGCGATCACCGACTGCAGGACCAGGGATATGCCGCCGATGACAGCGGTATTTCCCAAAGCAGCCCAGAATTCACGATCCTGGATGATCCGTGTGTAGTTGCCGAGCCCGACCCAAGACCAAGTGACGAACTTGACGACAAAGAGGCTTTGATAGATCGCGAACAGACCTGGATACAGGGTGATCGCGAGTAGGTAGGCTACAGCAGGTCCAACCAAGAGATACGGGAAGACCTTCCTCGCCGTAGCCGAACGGGGACGAGGTCTTGCGGGTAACTTTACGTTGGAGGCGGCGAACGCCGCCTCCGTTTCAAGTCTTTGAGTTGAATGTGTCATGATCTTAGAAAGGCAGTGCCTTGCCCTTGCCTACATAGAGGCCTGGCTCCGCGTCCGAGTAAGCAATCGGGGCGCTTCCACCGGAGAAGCCATTCTTCTCCAGAATACTCTTCCAGGCTTTTTGCCCGTTCTCGAGGGCTTCTTTCGCTGAAATCTGACCGGTGACCGCCCGGTTGATTTCATTCCCGAGCGCCTGCTCCATCTCGAACATCCCGGGAATGCGCGGCGCGCACCACGCATGTTCCAGACTGTCCGCCCACACCTTCATGGGCTGGCTGACAGCACGGAGACGTTCGTTGGCAAGAACGGACCGGTAGCCCGGAGCAACACCATTCGCATTCGCTTCGTTCATCGCCATGATAGACGAAGTCGTGAGGAATGCGAGCATAAGGAACGCGCCCTCGGGGTTTTGCGATGTGGCTGCAACGCAGGAGGTCGACCCGGCAATATTCGGCGGAGCGAAGACGCCGCCTGAAATGCGAGGCTCGTAGATGGTAACAAAATCATCGACGATCTTCGACTGATCAGGCCGCATGGCCTGTGTGCCGCTGTCCTGCCAGCTGATATTCGCTGCAACCTGTCCGCCAAGCCAGGCGGCACGGTTTTCACCCCAGCCGGCGCCGGATACGCCTTCGATGGCGTTTTTCTGCAGAGCCATGATGATATCCATGGCCTTCATCCCGGCATCACTTGTGAGCTGCGGATTCCATTGACTGTCGAACAAGGTAAGGCCAGCTTGCGCCGCGATATGCTCCCAGGTGTAGGTGGCCCAGAAACCACGGGCCGCCATCAAGCCAACACCCGCTACGCCGCCGCCGAGCTTGTTTGCTTCGGCCGTGACGCGAATGAGCTCGTCGTAGCTAGGCACGGATTGGGCTCGATCAATGGGGCCGCCGAGAATCTTCTCCATGATCGACTTGCGCAGATGCACCATCTGAACGTCGCAGTCGAACGGGATGCCGACCAGCTTGCCGCCGACGTAGCCGTAGTTCAGACGATAGGTATCATAGAAGTCGTCCAGCGGCAGTTTCCACTTGTCCGCATATTCGCTGAGGTCGGCGAGGAAGCCTGGGCCGGCGAAATCACCGAGCCACGGCGAGAAGAACTGCAGGGCGTCGAAGGATGCGTTGCCGGAAATGAATTCGGAAACCGCCTTGTCATAGAAGCTGTCATCGGGGATCGGAACCAGCTCGACCTTGATGCCTGACAATTGTTCAAAGGGCTTCAGCCCCTCAGCTGCCGACTCTTGGTCAGCAGCGCCTACGGCAAACCTGACGGTTTTCCCGCTCTGTTCAGAGCGAATTTTTTCCCAATCCACCGTACGGATCCAGTCCTTCGCTGGGTCCCACAGTGGATCGTCCGACATCTTGTAAAGCTTGCGGTAGTCCTCGCGGACATAATCCTTGACCGAAATCTTGTCCAAAACCGACTGGATATCCGGCAGACCCGATTGCGCGAATGCGGGCAGCCTGAGGGCCGAGGCCGCGCCGGCAGCAAGCCCGAAAGCTGCGGAATGCCTCAGGAATCCGCGGCGCGATACGCCCGAACTTAAGACTGTCATGTTGTACTCCTCCCAATCTGAATAAATCAGTTGAATGCCAATGGAGGCAAGACTGTTTCGGTGCGGCCTCCACTCCGCTTCCATCCCCAGCATTATCCTCTAAGGCGAGAACATTTGCTAACAGAGAATACAATGTGTTCATAACGCTCGGCTGTCAACCGGTTTTTCGACCGAGATTGCGGGGCCAGGAGTGAACATCACGATTTATTTGGATAACTTTGTGCACTGCGGCGGCGCGGAGTGCGCCTATTTCTTGCCGATCTATGCACTGCGAGATAAATCCTGTAACGAAACTCATGAGGTTGGGACGGGCGCCGAGATCACGGGAAAAGCGCTGATTTCGTGCCAATGTCACCTGCCGACCTTAATGCACCCGAAAGGAAGCTAGATGCAGATCACGCCTCCAGTTGCCATGGTTCAGAGCGATTCTGAGAGGCTGCGAGCGCGAGTCGCATGGCTCTACCACATCGAGAATTACACGCAGCAGGACATCGCCGCCCAATTGGGCATCAATCGGGTAATGGTCGTCCGACTCTTGGCGGAAGCGCGTCGGCGCAACGAGGTGCGCGTGACCATCTCCTCGCCGCTTTCCGATATGATCGCCCTTGAAAGAGAGCTGGAGACGACGTTTGGGATCAAACAGGTCATTGTTGCGCCCTTCGCCGATACTGAAGGCGACCCAACGAAGGTCATTGCAGCAGCAGCCGGAACGCTGATTACCGGTTTGATGCATTCCGGCATGATTGTTGGCGTGGGTTGGGGGCGCACCCTTTATAATACCTTGCCATTTATTGCCGGGGCCGCCCTCGACGACTTTCGCGTCGTCTCACTGCTCGGAGGCATTTCGGCCGCGCGTCGCTTCAATCCTGCCGAGTTTGCCTGGCAGTTCGCAGAGCTTTTCAAAGGCGAGGGTTTTCTGGTGACCGCACCGGCAGTGGTGGATAGCCCCGAGACGAAGCATGCGCTGCTGGAAAGATGTGGACTTGCCGCGATTTTCGAAATGGCGGATAAGCTCGACGTCGCACTTCTCTCGGTCGGCGGGATCTCTGCACTGACGACGAGCTATCGCACCGGGTATTTGAGCGAGGCTGACCGTCGGTCTTTGATTGACGCCGGAGCCGTCGGAGACGTGCTTTATAATTTCATCGACAAGGACGGCAACGTTATCGACCACGAGGTTAATGCTCGGGTGATATCAGTGAACCTCGAGCGGTTACGGCGCACACCGGAACGCATCCTAATCTCGGGTGGACCCGAAAAGCTGGCAGCGCTTCGTGCCTGCCTTGTTACAATAAAGCCAACAACCTTGGTGACCGACGAGCAGACTGCGGGCGCCCTGCTGGCGTCAGTGTAAATCGATCGCCCGGAGCGCCAACGGACCGGAAGTGGCGCTCTCCCATTTTTGCGATAGTGTGCGCAGTGTAGCCTGCGCACTATCCCGCGCGGCAAATCGCGTAATCCATACCAGCAACAAAATCAATCACGGCCGCGGCACGCTCTTCGGGTGCTGGCTTTCGCTTGCCCGCGAGGGTAATCACTTGCGTTCCATTGAGTTACAAAAGTTCTCGTTTTCCGCACAGGATGAGCGCCAGCGGCATTTTGGATGCCAAGTTGAGAACATATTGATTGACTGAATAACAAATGTACAGTACCAATCTGTCTCGGATGAATTCGGGAGGAATGGAATGCCCATCAACGTTGCGCCAACCGGGCTTGCACGCGATCTCATGCGTCGAGAGACCGAGGGAAAGCCTATTCGCATTGGACTGATTGGAAGTGGGGAGATGGGCACCGATATCGTGACCCGCGTCGCCCATATGCAGGGTATCGAGATCGGCGCAATCTGCGATCTCAACGTCACTCGTGCCCGCGAAGCCGTCGATATCGCTTACCGGGCCGACGGTCATCATCGCGATGCTGCAAGTGCTGACCAACTCAACAATGCGATCGAGGCGGGCAAGATCGCCATCACAGCCGACTCCGCCAATATTCTGAACAGCGGCTTGATCGACGTCGTCGTCGATGCCACCGGCGTGCCTGCCGTCGGTGCGGAGATCGGCCTTGCAGCCATGGAGCATGGCAAGCATCTCGTGATGATGAACGTCGAAGCCGACGTTACCATCGGCGCCTATCTCAAAAGTGAGGCTGAGCGGCTTGGCGTTACCTATTCGCTCGGAGCGGGAGACGAGCCATCGTCTTGCATCGAATTGATCGAGTTTGTTTCGGCGATGGGTCATCCGATCGTTGCGGCAGGCAAGGGCAAGAACAACCCATTGAACATCGATGCGGTGCCGGACCAATACGCCGAAGAAGCGGCGCGCCGGAACATGAACGTTCGCATGCTTGTCGAATTCGTCGACGGCTCGAAAACGATGGTTGAAATGGCCGCCATCGCAAACGCAACAGGTCTGGTGCCGGATAAGCCCGGCATGCATGGCCCGGCGGCCACGCTTGACGAACTGTCGAAGGTTCTCGTGCCCGAAAAAGACGGCGGCGTACTGACGAAGGCAGGTGTTGTCGACTATTCGATTGGGAAGGGTGTTGCCCCTGGTGTTTTCGTCGTTGCGGATATGTCGCATCCGCGGATCTCGGAGCGCATGGAAGATCTGAAGATGGGCAAGGGGCCGTATTTCACCTTTCATCGGCCATATCATCTGACCTCATTGGAAGTGCCGCTCACCTGTGCCCGTGTCGTTCTATACGGAAAGCCGGACATGGTGCCTCTGTCTACGCCTGTGGCTGAGGTATGTGCCGTGGCCAAGAAGGATCTCCAGCCTGGCGACAAGCTCGATGCAATCGGCGAGTACTGCTACCGCGCCTGGATCATGACCGCGCCGGAAGCGCGCAGCGCCTCTGCCATTCCATGCGGAATGCTGCAGGGAGGCAAGGTGACCGCGCCGATCAAGAAGGGTGAACTGATTACCTACAGCAACGCATCGGTCGCGGAAGGCTCTCGTCTAGCCGTCTTGCGTGCCCGGCAAGACGCTCTCGTTTACGGCAGGGAGGCGTAAATGGCGAACTCAGCAAGAGCGATGAAGAGTGCCGAGACCAGCAATCTGCCCTTCATCTACCGACAATATACACGTGACCAGCTGCTGGATGCTCTTCGGAAGATGCACCTCATCCGCCGGTTCGAAGAAGGCGCTGAGGAAAGCTACACACGTGGTCTCATCCATGGGACGATGCATCTGTCGATCGGTCAGGAAGCCAGCGCTATGGGCGTTTGCCTCCCGCTGACGCAAGAGGATCAGATCACCTCGACCCATCGAGGCCACGGTCACTGCATCGCCAAGGGCGCGGATGTCAAACGCATGTTCGCTGAGTTCTTTGGCAAGACGACCGGCTATTGTGCCGGCCGCGGCGGTTCCATGCATATTGCGGACGTTACGACCGGCAACCTCGGCGCGAATGGTATCGTCGGGGGCGGCCTGCCAATCGCCGTTGGTGCCGCGCTGACATCGAAGCGCCTGAAGACCGGAAAAGTGGTCGTCTGCTTCTTTGGTGACGGCGCAAACAACGAAGGAGCGTTCCACGAGGCGCTGAACATGGCTGCCGTTTGGAAATTGCCCGTTATCTTCGTCTGCGAAAACAATGGCTACGGCATGTCGACATCGACCGCGCGATCGACGGCGGTTGCCAATATCGCAGACCGCGCCAGCGCTTACAGCATGCCCGGCGTCATCGTCGACGGCAACGTGCTCTCCGAAGTGGCAGAAGCCACTCACAATGCTGTCGAGAGCGCGAAGCGCGGCGAGGGACCATCCCTCATCGAGTGCAAAACCTATCGTTATCGAGGTCATTCGAAAAGCGACCGAAATCGCTACCGCACGAAAGACGAAATTGAGGACTGGATGAGCAACCGCGATCCAATCGCTCGGTTCGAAACAGAGCTCCGGGAGTTTGGTGTCGCGAACGACACTGAACTCGCGGCAATCCGCAAGTCTGTCGAGGACGAAATCGCCGCCGGGATTGAATTCGCAAAACAAAGCCCGATGCCTGAGATTTCCGGTTTGGCCGATAACGTCTACACGGAGCAAGCGTAATGGATACCACGGTTCGAGAGCTCAGCTACTCCCAAGCAATCCAGGAAGCCATGGCGATCGCGATGGAAGCGGACGAGCGCGTCATCCTGATGGGTGAAGACATCGGTGTCTACGGCGGCGCTTTTCAGGTCACCGGCGATCTCATCGACAGGTTCGGACCTGATCGCGTGATGGACACGCCGATTTCCGAGCTTGGCGGCGCTGGCGTCGCGGTCGGTGCCGCGATGACCGGACTGAGACCGATATTCGAATTTCAGTTCTCAGACTTTGCCGCTCTGGCGATGGAGCAAATCGTCAATCAGGCCGCCAAAATGCGCTACATGCTCGGCGGCGAAGTCTCGGTGCCGGTTGTCATGCGGTTTCCAGCCGGCTCCGGGACCGGGGCGGCCGCCCAGCATAGCCAGAGCCTGGAGGCGTGGCTTGGACATGTCCCCGGTTTGAAGGTTATTCAGCCGGCAACTCCACATGATGTTAAGGGCATGCTGCTCGCCGCCGTCGCCGATCCCGACCCGGTGATGATCTTTGAACATAAACTCCTCTACAAGATGAAGGGACCGGTTCCGGAAGGCCACTACACGGTTCCTCTCGATAAGGCAGAGATCCGCCGACAGGGTAAAGATCTTAGCATCGTCGCGACGTCGATCATGGTTCATAAGGCGCTCGATGCGGCCGAACAGCTGGCAGCGGAGGGGATCGACGTCGAAGTGATCGATCTCCGTTCGGTGCGTCCGATCGATAGAGCGACTGTGATCGCAAGTGTGAAAAAGACGACAAGGCTGCTCTGCGTATATGAGGGCGTCAAAACGCTGGGAGTCGGTGCAGAAATAAGTGCGATCATCGCTGAAAGCGACGCATTCGACTATCTCGATGCACCGATTGTCCGCCTTGGCGGCTCCGAGACGCCAATTCCCTACAATCCGGAGCTCGAGAAGGCTGCCGTTCCGCAAGTCCCCGACATTTTCAATGCCGCGCGGGACCTTGTGAGGGGAGTGCGATAGCATGGCGACGGAAATCATCCTCCCCAAGGTCGACATGGATATGGCGACCGGCAAGATCTCGAAGTGGTTCTTCAAGGAAGGTGACCGCGTCGGGAAGGGCGACGTGCTGTTCGAAATTGAAACCGACAAAGCGGCAATGGAAATAGATTCCCCCGCTGCGGGGATTCTTCGCAATGTCAACGGCGAAGAAGGCGTTGATATCGCGGTCGGCTCGGCGGTCGCTTGGATCTACGAGGAGGGCGAGGAACATCAGGCCGCGTCTGCGCCATCTGCGCCGGCCCTTCCCGCAGAGACGGGGACTTCGGATGCGACCGATCTCGGCTCAATCAGCGCACCGCATCATAACGCATCGGCGGGTGCCGGGAGCTCAATTCGGGCTACGCCCTTGGCAAGGCGCCTGGCACGGGAAAACGGTATCGATCTGGGATCCGTGGCCGGGACCGGTCCGCATGGAAGGATCCGGAGCGCTGATGTTTCGAAGGCTCGGGGTGCCGAAGCACCACTTGCCCCGTCCGCGCCCGCCGGCGCGCAGCATGTCGGGCAGAAAGCTGCGTCCGATGGGTCCTTGGCGCTGTTTGCCGAAGGCACGTTCGATGTGCAGCCTCATACCCCGATGAGGAGAACGATCGCCCGGCGATTGCTGGAGGCGAAGACAACCATTCCGCATTTCTACCTGTCGCTCGACTGCCGCATCGATGCTCTGCTCAAGCTGCGAGCCGAGCTCAACGCGTCGGCGCCGATGGCAGATGGCGCGCCGCAATTCAAGTTGTCGGTCAATGACATGGTCATCAAGGCCTACGCGCTGGCCCTTGGATCAACACCCGACGCGAACGTGTCCTGGACGGAAGAGAGCCTCTTGCGTCATCATTTCGTCGATGTAGGGGTTGCCGTTTCCGTGGCGGGTGGTCTGATCACGCCAATCATCCGGCATGCGGAATCGAAGACGCTATCCACGATCTCGAATGAGATGAAGGATTTGGCTACACGCGCCCGATCGGGAAAATTGAAGCCGGCCGAGTACCAGGGCGGCACCGGAGCAATATCGAACCTCGGTATGTTCGGGGTGAGGGAATTCGCCGCGATCATCAATCCTCCCCATTCAACAATCCTGGCCGTTGGTTCTGGGGAGAGAAGGCCTGTCGTCAATGCTGAAGGCGACTTGTCGAGCGCGACTGTCATGACTGTGACGTTGTCAACCGACCATCGTGCGGTAGACGGTGCTCTCGGCGCACAGCTCCTCGGAAAGTTCCAGGCGTTCATCGAGAATCCGATGAGCATGCTGATCTAGCTTCCTCCCAGGCCTCGGGGGATCTTGTCACGAGGCGAAGGCCTCGTGACGGATCCCCCATCTTTTCAAGGAAAACAGATGTCCTACGACGTCATCATCATCGGCTCCGGCCCCGGCG
>NZ_NWSW01000028.1:0-81829 GCF_002531805.1 Rhizobium sp. M1
TCACCCCCGACGAGTTCAAGTCCTACGAGACGGTCGCTTACAGCAAGGGCTTCCTCATGGTCGCCTCCAGCCCGCTGACCCGCTCCTCCCACCATGCCGGCGACGACTTCGCGCGGCTGCGTTCGGCTCGGGAAAAGAAGCTGTTGATGGCAGCCGAGTAAGATTTCGCAACCTTTCGCCGCGGTCAGGCTGCTGGCGATAATGTCTGCCAACCTCTCTTTCGTCATGCTCGGGCTTGTCCCGGCATCTGCCGCCGGTCGATGCGCAGCAGATCCTCGCCACAAGGCCGAGGATGACGTCCAGTGGGAGCGAGGTTGGTGAACAAGCTGACCGCGGCGATTCTGCCGCGGTTCTTCTTTGGGCGGTCGCCGATGAAGAGTGCATCCGGGTTGAAATCGACGCTGGCCGAAGCCCGCCGTATCCTGGTGATCGGCTGCCCCGGCAGCGGCAAGAGCTCGCTCGCAAAGCGGCTTTCGCGAGCGCTCGACCTTGATTACATCTCCATGGACTGCGACTTCTATTGGCTGCCCGGCTGGAGAAAGAGGCCGCGCGACGAGATCGATCGCCTTATCGCCAAGGCCGTGGCGGGAGAGCGCTGGATCATGGATGGAACCGGCCTCAGCTCCTTCCATCTCCGCCTGCCACGCGCCGATGCGGTCATTTGGCTTCGCCCATCGCGATATGCATGTCTCTACGGTATCGTCTCGAGAGCGTTTCGTTATTTTGGGCGCAACCGTCCAGAACTGCCCGCCGGCTGCCCTGAACGCCTCTCGCTGAGTGCTCTCGCTTATATCTGGAATTTCGAGCGGGATGCGGTCCCATTAATTGAGACGGCGCTCCGGGATTATGGTCTCGCAAATTCCACTGTCGTCATAAGATCACGCGAAGCGGCTCGCCGGCTCGCCGCTCCTAGTATTTAGGAACATAGCCGCATGGGGCACGGCGTTTCCTTTCACCGGCTGAGAGCCCACACGCCGAGCGAGGAGGCGGCGAAGGCAAGGGCGATGCGGAAGTTGTGAACGAACAGCCAGGTATCGAGCTTCTCCGAAACCTGGTCGACGGCCACGGCCCTCGCGGCGAAAGCGTCATTGCTAGGCGCAAAATAGGCCATCGTCAGCACGAGGATAGCGGCGATGCAGCCCGCCTCGGCAAGCCAGAGATTGCGGGTTGCCGCATTGTTCCAGTCGATCCAGAGCATGCCGGCCAGCCCGATCAGCGTTGGAACGACGAGTGGAATGGCGCGTTGGATAAAGCCGCCATACTTGCCGAACGAGTCAAGGAAATCGGCGGGAGGCAGGCTTTTCCAGTGTCCGCCAAGGATGATGCCGATGGCGAGCATGACGCCCCCGAACCCCGCGGGACCGGCGATTGCCATGATTCTGAACAGCAGTGACATGTGATTTCTTCCCTTTCATGGCCCTCAAGCTGCGCAGATGCCGGATACGGCGACCTTCTGAAACAGGTGCGGCCTAGCGACGGCGGATGCCGGATATGCAGCGACCTGGGCGCGGAAGTCGGGATGATTGAAGGCGGCTCGAAATGCCTCGTTCGATTCCCACACCGCATAGTTCAGGTAAGTCATGCTCTCGCCGAGTGCTCGATGAAGCTGAGTCGAGATGAAGCCCGGCTGTCGCTTCATGAACTCGGCATCACGGCTCCAGACTTCGAGGAAAAGCGGCTCATCAGCGGGATCAAGCGTGAAGAGGTTGATCAGCACGACCGGGGCTGCATCGACATCGAGCTGGCGCTGGATCGGAAAATTCTCATCAAGTGGTTGTATGTGCGTCACTTCAGACTCCTTTCGTATTGGTGTAATGATGTCAATTTGGGGTGGTGCATACATAATAACTTGACATGATGATGTCAATAGCAATATATGGTGACAAATGACTGAAGCGACGAGAACCACGATAGGCGACGCCTTGACGGAACTGATCCTTTCGATGTTTCGGGTGAATAACTTGACCTTGACCTGGGGAGACAGACTGGTGGCGGCCTATGGGCTGACCAGCGCACGCTGGCAGATCCTCGGGGCGATCGTCCATGCGGATCGGCCGCAGCCAGTGGCATGGCTGGCCCGAGACCTCGGCGCCAACCGTCAGAACGTGCAGCGCATCGTCAATGATCTGCACGGAGAAGGGCTGGTCGCCTTCGAACCCAATCCGCATCACCGGCGGGCGCAGCTCGTCGTGCTGACCGACAAAGGACGACAAACCTACGATGCTGCGATCGCAGCCTACAACCCGCGCGTCAACGCCATGGCCGCGGGGCTTTCACTTGCCGAAATCCAAACCGCACATCGCGTCATGACGAGGCTGCGGCACAGTCTCGAAGGAGAAATTGATGCTGAAAAGCACGACTGAGCGCTACGGCGCCATCGCCGTCACCATGCATTGGCTGACCGCCATATTCTTGCTCGTTGCCTTGGTCTCCGGCTTCCGAGCAGGCAACATCGTCGAACCGGTCGCAAAGGCGGCGCTTCTTCGTGTTCATATCCCAGCGGCGATCATGGTTCTTCTGCTGACCGTGTGCCGCATCGTCTGGTGGTGGCTTTTCGACAGGAAGCCGCTGCCTGTTCAGGGCTCGCCCTTGTGGCAAGAGTGGCTGGCCCGCGCCGTGCATCTTGCCTTCTACGTGGTCATACTCGGCATGATTGCGAGCGGCGTCGGCATGATCGCGCTGAGCGGCGCGGTGCAAGCCATATTCGGTGCCGGCACGGAACTGCCGAACTTCCACCTCTATCCGCCGCGCCTGCCGCATGGGCTTGGGGCAAATCTCCTGCTGGCACTGCTTTCCGCACATGTTGGAGCGGCGCTGTTCCATCAGTTCGTCCGCAGCGACAGGTTGCTTCAGCGTATATGGTATAGGCGCTGAGACCGAAAATCTGCATCTCGCCGCCCTGCTAGCGCTTGCGACGAGAAAGTCGCGCCGCCATCGCCCCGTTCTCAGCTAAAATCCCGCCGTCGGATGCGCCAGCTTCTTGATCTTCTTGGCGCAGCCGCTTAAGTGCCGCCTATGCCGCACTTCGAAACGCACCGTTCCGTCCCGCATACGCCCGACCAGATGTTCGATCTCGTTGCCGATGTCGAACATTATCCCGAGTTCCTGCCGCTTTGCGAGGCGCTTTCGGTCAGAAGCCGCAAGGAGCGTGACGGCAAGATCCTGCTCGTGGCCGATATGACCGTCGGCTACAAGGCGATCCGCGAGACCTTCACGACCCAGGTGCTCTTGAACCGGGCCGAGCGCGTCATCGAGGTCAAATATATCGACGGCCCGTTCAAATATCTCGACAATCGCTGGCATTTCGCCGAAACGCCGGCTGGCGGCTGCACCATCAATTTCTTCATCGATTACGAATTCAAAAGCCGCATTCTTGGCGCACTCATGGGCTCGATGTTCGACCGCGCCTTCCGCATGTTCACCGAAGCCTTTGAAACGCGCGCAAGCAAGATCTACGCTCCAGCCTGACGGGCGGTTGCAGGCACATCAGTGCGTGAGGAGCAAACGCAGCATCTCGAGTGCCGTCCTGACCGTTGCCAGCCGAACCTCGCTGCGGCCGATGTCGCCATAGAGCATTTTGCGGTGGATGAGCGCGCCGCCGCGCGATTTCGCGGCAAGATGCACGAGGCCGACCGGTTTGTCGGCCGATCCGCCGCCGGGGCCGGCAATGCCGGTGACGGCGACGGCGATGTCGGCGCGCGAGCGGAAGAGGGCGCCGTGCGCCATCTGCCGGGCGGTCTCCTCGGAGACTGCGCCGAAGCGCAGCAGCGTTTTCGCCTGCACCCCGAGCAGCTCGGTCTTGGCGCTATTCGTATAGGTGACGAAGCCGCGGTCGACGACGGCGGATGAGCCGGATATCTCCGTCAGCGCGCCTGATATCAGCCCGCCGGTGCAGGATTCGGCCGTGGACACCATCAGGCCTGCGGCGGTGAAGTCGCGGATAATCGCCGCTGCCGCCGAATGGATATCCTCGGGAAAGAGGCTCATCATTTCCTCCCGCGATAAACGACGGTCGCCGTGGCGATCGCCGCGATGCCTTCGCGCCGGCCGACGAAGCCGATCGTCTCGTTGGTCGTCGCCTTGACCGAGCAGCGCTCGAGATCGATGCCGAGATATTCCGACAGGTTCGCCCGCATGGCCTCGCGGTGCGGGCCGACCCTCGGCGCCTCGGCGATCAGCGAGACATCGGCATTCATGATCGTGCCGCCGCGTTCGCGCACGATCCGCGCGGCATGCTCGATGAAGATTCGCGAAGCCGCCCCCTTCCATTGCGGGTCGGATGGCGGGAAATGATCGCCGATATCGCCGGCGCCGCAGGTGGCAAGCAACGCGTCGGTCAGCGCATGCAGCGCGACATCGGCATCCGAGTGGCCCTTGAGCTTCTGGTCGTGCGGAATGAATACGCCGCACAGCGTCACGCCGTCGCCCGCTTCGAGCTGGTGTACGTCGTAGCCATTGCCGGTGCGCACGTCGGGAAGCAGTGACGCCGACAGCTTGTCGTCGGCCATCGCAATATCGCTCATGACCGTGAGCTTGACGTTGTCGGCCGTGCCCTCGACGATCGTCACCGGAATGCCCAGCCATTCGGCGATCGAGGCATCGTCGGTGAAATCGCTGCGCCCGCTCGCCGCCGCCTTCTCATGCGCATCGAGAATCGTTTCGAAGGCGAAGGATTGCGGCGTCTGCGCCGCGTAGAGCTGCTCGCGCGAAACCGTCGTCAGAACCGTGCCGGCGCTATCTGCACGTTTCAGCGTATCGGTTACCGGCATGGCCGGCAGCACCGCCTGCGCGCCGCTTCCAAGTGTTTCGGCAATGCGGTCAAGAAGCGCGTGGTCGAAGAAAGGTCGCACTGCATCGTGGATCAGCACGTGGCTGACATGCTTGTCCTTGAGGTATCGAAGGCCGGCCAGCACCGATTGCTGCCGCGTCGGGCCGCCATGCACCATTTCGATCGGCGTTGCCGAAATGATATGGCGGAATGCCTTGGCAAGCAGCGCCTCGTCATCGGGATGAATGACGACGACGATCTCGGTCGCCGGCTCCCATGTCATGAAGTTTTCAAGCGTATGGACGATAACCGGCTTGCCGCCGATCAGGCGATATTGCTTGGGACCTTCCTTGGAGGATCCGGCACGCTCGCCGCGGCCGGCGGCAACGATGACAATTCCAGCCGATATCGGTTGCTTGGACGGCATTTGCAGCATAAATCCCCTAAAATATGCGGAATTGACCGGAGTGCTCTAACCTCTTGCTTTGGCCTTTTCCAGCATCTGCCCGAAAAATATCGATTCCGATCCAAGCCCTCTTGGCAAAGCCATGGATCTATGGCTAAAAATAATGCAGTCCCATGGTGTGCCTGAAAGATAATCATTTGATTTCCAAGGACCTCGCAGCGCCTTTCCGAGTCGGAGATGTATCCGTGCGGAATCGCGTGGTGCTGGCGCCGATGTCCGGTGTGACGGACATGCCGTTCCGCGAGCTGGCCTGGCGCTTCGGCGCCGGCCTCGTCGTTACCGAAATGGTGGCGAGCCGCGAACTGGTCAACGACACGGCCGAATCCTGGTCGCGGCTCAGGGCGGCGGGCTTTCGGCCGCACATGGTGCAGCTCGCCGGCCGGGAGGCGCACTGGATGGCGGAGGCGGCCAAGATCGCCGCCGATCATGGCGCCGATATCATCGACATCAACATGGGCTGTCCAGCAAAGAAAGTGATCGGCGGTTACTCCGGCTCGGCGCTGATGCGCGATCCCGATCACGCGCTCGGCCTGATTGAAGCGACGGTCAAGGCCGTCGACATTCCGGTGACGCTGAAGATGCGCCTCGGCTGGGACGAGAATTCCATCAACGCGCCCGACATTGCGCGCCGCGCCGAAGCCGCCGGCATTCAGCTCGTCACCATTCATGGGCGCACCCGCATGCAGTTTTACGAAGGTCGCGCCGACTGGGATGCGATCCGTCCCGTTCGCGACGTCATCTCCATTCCGCTGATCGCCAATGGCGACGTCGAAACCGCCGCGGATGCGCAGGAAATCCTGCGCCGTTCTGGCGCCGATGCCGTGATGATCGGCAGGGGCTGCCAGGGCAGGCCGTGGCATGCCGGCGTGCTTGCCGGTGCGGCGGAGCCGCGACGCGAAGACATTGCCGATATCGCCGTCGAGCATTACCGGATGATGCTCGATTTCTACGGCGAGGCGGTGGCGATCCGCCATGCCCGCAAGCATCTCGGCTGGTATCTCGAGCGTTTTGCGCCCGCACTGGCCGGCGGCGAGAAGGCTGCAATCATGACCTCGCGCGATCCGGGCGAGGTGGCCGCGCGCCTTTACGATGCGCTTGATGCAGCTCTTGTCGACAGCCGGGAGGCGGCATGACGAAGGATACGATATCTCCGCCCGATCAGACCGGCGGAACCGTTGCCATGGCCGTGCTGAACGCCATCCAGAACCCGGTTGTCATGGTTGACGAGTCCGGCTTCGTCGCCTTTGCCAATTGGGAGGCGGAGGCCTTTTTCGGCGCCAGCGCCTCGCATCTGGCGCGCTACCGGATCTCGACCTTCATCCCCTTCGGCAGTCCGCTGCTTGCCCTGATCGACCAGGTGCGCGAGCGCAAGGCGCCGGTCAATGAATATCGCGTCGATCTGAGCTCGCCCCGGCTCGGTCAGGACAAGCTCGTTGACCTCTATGTCGCCCCCGTGATCAGCGAGCCCGGCGCCGTCGTCATCGTCTTCCAGGAACGCTCGATGGCCGACAAGATCGACCGGCAGCTGACGCATCGCGCCGCTGCCCGCTCGGTCACCGGTCTCGCTTCGATGCTGGCGCATGAGATCAAGAACCCGCTCTCCGGCATCCGCGGCGCCGCCCAGCTGCTCGAACAGTCCGCGGTCGACGACGACCGGGCGTTGACCCGGCTGATCTGCGACGAAACCGACCGTATCGTCTCGCTGGTCGATCGCATGGAAGTCTTTTCCGACGAACGTCCTGTTGACCGCATGCCGGTCAATATCCATTCCGTGCTCGATCACGTGAAGGCCGTCGCCAAGGCCGGTTTTGCCCGCAACATCCGCGTGACCGAGAGTTATGATCCGTCGCTGCCGGCCGTCTATGCCAATCGTGACCAGCTCGTCCAGGTCTTCCTCAATCTGGTGAAGAACGCCGCCGAAGCGGTCGGGGACCGGCCGGACGGCGAGATCATGCTGACGACCGCCTATCGCCCCGGCATCCGCCTTTCCGTCGCCGGCACCCGCGAAAAGATCTCGCTGCCGCTGGAGTTCTGCGTCCACGATAACGGCCCCGGCGTTCCCGCCGATCTGCTGCCGCATCTCTTCGATCCCTTCATCACCACCAAGACGAACGGCAGCGGTCTCGGCCTGGCGCTGGTCGCCAAGATTATCGGTGATCACGGCGGCATCATTGAATGCGACAGCCAGAACAGCCGTACCACTTTCCGCGTTCTCATGCCGGCGTCAAAGGACGTTTCGCTCGAGGATGCTTCTTCCGTAAGCTCGACAGGACCTTCTCGATGACAGCCACGATCCTCGTTGCAGATGATGATGCGGCCATCCGGACCGTGCTCAACCAGGCTTTGAGCCGCGCCGGCTATGATGTGCGCATTACCTCCAACGCCGCTACCCTCTGGCGCTGGATTTCGGCGGGCGAGGGCGATCTTGTCGTCACCGACGTGGTGATGCCTGACGAAAACGCCTTCGACCTGCTGCCGCGCATCAAGAAGGCGCGTCCCGATCTGCCGGTCCTCGTCATGAGCGCGCAGAACACCTTCATGACCGCCATCAAGGCTTCGGAGAAGGGCGCCTACGACTATCTGCCGAAGCCCTTCGACCTGACCGAGCTGATCGGCATCATCGGTCGGGCGCTCGCCGAGCCGAAGCGCAAGCCCGCCAAGCTCGAAGAGGATATGCAGGACGGCATGCCGCTCGTCGGCCGCTCGGCGGCGATGCAGGAAATCTATCGCGTGCTTGCCCGCCTGATGCAGACGGACCTGACGCTGATGATCACCGGCGAATCCGGCACCGGCAAGGAGCTTGTCGCCCGCGCGCTGCATGATTACGGCAAGCGCCGCAACGGCCCCTTCGTCGCGATCAACATGGCGGCGATCCCGCGCGACCTGATCGAATCCGAGCTCTTCGGCCATGAGAAGGGCGCCTTCACCGGCGCGCAGACCCGCTCGACCGGCCGCTTCGAGCAGGCCGAAGGCGGCACGCTCTTTCTCGACGAAATCGGCGACATGCCGATGGATGCCCAGACCCGGCTTCTGCGCGTGCTGCAGCAGGGCGAATACACCACCGTCGGCGGCCGCACGCCGATCCGCACTGACGTGCGCATCGTCGCCGCCACCAACAAGGATCTGAAGCAGGCGATCAACCAGGGCCTCTTCCGCGAGGATCTCTACTACCGCCTCAACGTCGTGCCGCTGCGCCTGCCGCCGCTGCGCGACCGCGCCGAGGACATCCCCGATCTGGTGCGCCATTTCATCCAGCAGGCCGAAAAGGAAGGCCTCGGCTCCAAACGCTTCGATCAGGAAGCGCTGGAACTGATGAAGGCCTATGCCTGGCCGGGCAACGTGCGCGAGCTGGAGAACCTCATCCGCCGCCTGATGGCGCTCTATCCGCAGGACGTCATCACCCGCGAGATCATCGACGCCGAGCTGCGCTCCGACGTGCCCGACAGCCCGATCGACAAGGGGCCGATCCGCAACGGATCGATGACGATCGCGCAAGCCGTCGAGGAGAACATGCGCACTTATTTCGCCAGCTTCGGCGAAAACCTGCCGCCGCCCGGCCTCTATGACCGGGTGCTGACCGAAATGGAATATCCGCTGATCCTCGCTGCGCTTACGGCAACGCGCGGCAACCAGATCAAGGCGGCCGATCTTCTTGGCCTCAACCGCAACACATTGCGCAAGAAGATCAGGGAACTCGGCGTCTCTGTTTATCGAAGCTCCCGCACCGCCTGAAAAAGGCGGTGAGCCCCTCGTTGGCCCACCGCCTCCTCCTCCCAGTATCCGCCGCCACGGTCGGGAACAAAACCAAATCTATCCCAGCCCCGCCACGGTTTGTATCTGCGCCGGCAAACAAAAGCGCAGTGTCATTTGATGGTCACATAGTATTTGAGAGCTATTGTTTGCCGCCGGGCAAATGTCATTGAAGTTGCTGCGCTCGCCGCCACCGCGCCTGTGGATAAGCTGTGGATAACAGGTGGATGGTATGGCTGGTCAGTGGGCGATAAGGTTCTCGATTTCATCAGGATGTTGCTCATCCGTTCCGCGTGTCGCTATCGCCGTTGCGCCCCGAAATGAGGTTTGGGGGCGGTGACGGGCAGCTCTCTCAGATCAGCGTGATGAACGACTGCTGACACGCCCATCTCGCAGCGGCAACGGCGCCGACAAGGAAGCCAGTTTCAGTCACGCTCGTCTCGCTGCCGGCCATAACAGCCAGCCGAAGACGCCGAGCACGGAGGTGCCCCGCTACGATCGTAGTTTCAAAACATCGGCGGGCTGCAACGGTGCGTCTTTGATCCAGGCATAGGCACCCTCCGGACCGGCGCTCGCCATCAGGTTTTCGCCTTGAGGCAGTCGCATCCAGCTCTGGGGTCGAAGTCGCTCCGTTCCAACGGACAGTTCACCTTCAAGAACCAGCAGCTCCAATCCACGATGATTCGAAAGTTTGATCGAGGCGCTGTGATCCCACCTTTGAAGATAGACCTGCTCATGACCGTCATCGAACAGGATCGTTGCGGTGACGGCATCGTTTTGAAGTCCAGGCTCTCCTTCACCCGGTCTGCGCACGATTTGCGCCTCGTCGCCCTCGCGAAACTGCCAGAGCTTGACGAAGATGGTGCACCCGTCAGCGGATGCCGGCGCATGCGACGTACCCGGCGGATTGCGGAAGTATGATCCGGCCGGGAAATGGCCGTGTTCGTCCTCGAATATGCCATCGAGCACCAATATTTCCTCACCGCCCGTGTGGGTATGAGACGGAAATACGCTGCCTGCGGCATAGCGGACAATCGAGGTCGCCCGAGCCACTTCCTCGCCGACGCGATAAAGCATCCGGCGATCGACCCCGCGAACCGGACTGGCAACCCAATCCAGTTTCGCGGCGTGCACGACCGTCGGCTTGGTGAAATCATCATTCAGACGCATCGGTTTTCTCCATGGTCAACACCACCCGAAACTTGAGCCCACCGGACTTCACCTTTTCGAAGGCGCTCGCGGCCTGTTCGAACGGCATCGTCTCGAACTGGGGACGCACGCCAACGAGGACGGAAAAGTCCAAGGTTTTTTCGTTCTCGAAAGGCGTCCCGGTGATCGAGCCCAACACGCTGCGCTCACCGCCGACCAGCGGTCCTGATGACACCGCCAAAGGGTCCTTTCCGATTCCGAGGACGACGAGCCGGCCTTGAGCCGCATTCCCCGGGATGAGTGCCGAAACCATCTGGAGATCTCCAATGGTGGAAATAACGGCCTTCGCACCACCCAGGCGCTGCAGACATTCTACTGCGTTTTCCCTCGCGGCATCGATATAATCATATGCTCCAAGCGATCTGGCGTCGTCAGCAATGTCGTCGCCCCGTCCGATGGCAATCACCTTGAAACCCATCTTGCGGGCATACTGCAGCGCCATGTGGCCAAGACCGCCTATGCCGACAATCGCCACGACGTCGCCGGCTTCTGCACCACACGGCGGCTATGCCGAGATGATGATTGCCCACATCACAGGAGAAGACGATCCGCGATATCGCCGCATCGACTGGTATCGATAGGCCTGCTTTCGACCGGTTGATTTCTGATCGATCAATCCTCGACGGCTTGAATAAACTCACGTCTCAGGCGCGCGAAGACTTCAAGGTCGAGGTTACACCGACGTTCTTCGTCAACGGCAAGAAGTTCACCGGCGCACAATCGGTCGAGGAAATGAGAGCCAATATCGAGGAGGCATCAAAACCGCATTGAGCGTCTTTCTCAGGGCTGGTTTAAGCAGCTTGTTGCGCCGAGGCTCGCATATCGTTGTTCATGCCATAGATTAAGCCGATCGGTCGTTGATCGATCGTCTGATGTCGAGGCCGGTTGCCGGCCGGCACATGTTCATAAATTGCGGGAGCTGCATGATGGAATATCGTCGTTTGGGAAAGTCGGGCCTGCAGGTGAGCGAGTTCTCCTTCGGCTCATGGGTCACTTTCGGCAAGCAGGTGAACGGCGGCGACGCCGTCGACCTCATGAGGCTTGCCTACGATAACGGGGTGAACTTCTTCGACAATGCCGAAGGCTACGAAAGCGGCAAGTCCGAGCTCGTCATGGGCGAGGCGCTGAAGGCGCTCGGTTGGAGCCGCGACAGCTTCGTCGTCTCCAGCAAGGTTTTCTGGGGAGGGGAGAAGCCGACGCAGCGCGGCCTGTCGCGCAAGCATGTGACCGATGCCTGCCATGCGGCGCTGAAGCGGCTTCAGGTCGACTATCTCGACCTCTATTTCTGCCATCGCCCTGACATCGATACGCCGATCGAGGAAACGGTCCGGGCGATGCACGATCTCGTCGCCCAGGGCAAGGTGCTCTATTGGGGTACGTCGGAATGGTCGGCGCAGCAATTGACGGAAGCCTATGCCGTGGCCCGGGACCTGCGCATCACGCCGCCGACCATGGAGCAGCCGCAATACAACATCTTCGAGCGCCAGAAGGTCGAAGCCGACTATCTGCCGCTCTACGACCTGATTGGCCTCGGCACCACTATCTGGTCGCCGCTTGCCTCGGGCGTTCTGACCGGCAAATACAATAACGGCGTGCCGGCCGACAGCCGTATGAACCTGCCCGGCTATGAATGGCTGAAGGAGAAGTGGTCGAGCGACGCCGGGCGCGCCCAGCTCCAGCAGGTCGGCCAACTCGCAAAACTCGCCGATGAGATCGGCCTGTCGATCACCCATCTCGCCCTTCTGTGGTGCCTCGCCAATCCCAACGTCTCCACAGTCATTCTCGGCGCCTCACGCGCCAGCCAGCTGCAGGACAACCTTGCGGCCCTCTCGCACCGGCACAAGATGACACCTGAGGTGATGGAGCGGATCGATGCGATTGCCGGAAACAAACCAGAGGGCCCGCGTCGATTTTAGTTGGAACGAGGCGCTCCGGGGCTGGCTTCGCTTGGCCAGCTCCGGAACGCAAACCGGGTTAAAGGCAGTCCGAGGTCATTGGTTGTTTCGATCGGACGGCGCAGCAATGGCTTCCGCCTGATCGAGGAAGTACTGGAACTGCTCCTCCGGAACGAATGAACCGCCAGTTGTCCAGAGCACGTGCGTCGCCCGCGACATCTTCTCCTCGATGCCGTGCAGGGTTTGGAAACGACGGCCTTCCCCATGGCGCAAGAGGAAGTCCGGGCCGAGCAGGGCGGCGGCGGCCGAAGGCTCCAGCTTCTGCCCTTGGGTGATCCAAGCCATGCGAAGCAGCTTGAACAGATCGTTGTCGGCGGCGGTGTAGACGCCGGCGAGCATCTCTCGCATCACTTTGGCCACGAAGGCCGACATGCGGGCGACGGCCATGCCGTCGGCTTCGGTCTTGTTGGTCAGGCCGACGTCATAGACCGACACCAGCTCCTGCGAGCCCGACATCATGTGGACGAGGGCGCAGGGCGACTGCACCGGCTCGACGAAGAAGGCGTGCACATTGTCGCCGAAGATCGCCTTGGCGCCGAAGGCGACGCCGCCCGGTGCGCCGCCGATGCCGCAGGGCAGGTAGAGGAAAAGCGGATTTTCCTCGTCGATCGTGATCCCACGCTCGTCGAGCTGCGCTGCCAGCTCCGACGCCGCTGCGCTGTAACCGAGGAACAGGTGCCGAGACTGCTCGTCGTCGACGAAATAGATCGTCGGGTCGGAGTCGGCGATGTCGCGGGCGTTTTCGACGGCGGTCGTGTAGTCGGCCTCGTGCTGGATGACATCGACGCCGAGCTTCCGCAGGCGCTCGACTTTCCAGGCCTTGGCGTCGGACGACATGTGGACCCTGGCTTTGAAGCCGAGCGCGCGCGCGGCGATGCCGACGCTCAAGCCGAGATTGCCGGTGCTGCCCACCGCCACGGTATGGCCCGAAAATAACGAGCGGGCTTCTTCCGTTGCCAGCGTCCGGATATCCTCGCCGTCCCCGAGCAATCCCTTCTGACGGGCGAGGCCTTCGGCAAAGAGGAAAACTTCGTAGACGCCGCCGCGAGCCTTGATAGAGCCGGCAACCGGCAGATGGCTGTCGGCCTTGATGAAGACGTTGCCGAACTCTCTCGTTCGATAGCCGAGCGGCTCGCGGAGTTCCTTGAGTTCCACCAGTTCCGAGCGGATCTCGCCGCCCGTATCCTTCAGTTCCGGAAAGCATTCGGCAAGAAGCGGCGCCAAGCGCTGCCAGTTCAGGCGCGCGCTCTGCACGTCGGCCGGCGAAACCGGCAGGTCCGAGGTGTCGATCGCCTGTTTCCTATAGGAAGGATTGAGCCAGAGGGTGGGTCGGCCCGCGAGAACATCGTCGCGAGCGGGATCACTGGGCAGTATCGTGTTCATGGACATTTCCGTTCGTGAGCCGGGCTCGGTGGTCAGTGTCTTAGGACGCGCGCGAGAAAAGAGCGAGCCCGGTCGTTTTTCGGATTGCCGAAGAACTCGTCCGGTTTCCCGATCTCGATGATCGAGCCCTGGTCGATGTAGACGACGCGGTCGGCGACCTCTCTTGCAAACCCCATTTCGTGCGTCACGACCATCATCGTCATGCCCTCGGTGGCCAGTTCCCGCATGACGTCGAGGACCTCACCGACCATTTCCGGATCAAGCGCGCTGGTGGGCTCGTCGAACAGCATCAGATGCGGCTCCATGGCGAGCGAACGGGCGATGGCCACACGTTGCTGCTGGCCGCCGGACAGCTGGCCCGGATATTTGTGCGCATGCGCCTTGAGGCCGACGCGGTCGAGGAGCTTCATGGCGATCGCTTCGGCCTCTTCGCGCGACTTTTTGCGGACCCGCATCGGCGCGATGGTGATATTGTCCAGCACGGTCTTGTGCGGGAACAGGCCGAATTGCTGGAATACCATGCCGACGCCCTTGCGGATCGCCGCGAGTTCGCGTTCTCCGCCAAGCTTCCGGTCGGCCTCGACGGGCATGTCATAGCCGTCCACGACGAGGCTGCCGTTCTGGTACATTTCGAGGCCGTTGACGCAGCGAATGAGGGTCGATTTTCCTGAGCCGCTGGCCCCGAGGATGACCATGACTTCGCCGCGTGTGACGGCGAGATCGATGTCCTTGAGCACATGGTGAGCGCCGTAGAACTTGTTCATGCTTTTCATTTCGACGATGGCGTTCATCGTGACTTCTCCGTGTTGGAACAGCTCAGGGGGCACTCGTTGCCATATGGTCTTCGAGCTTTCTGGCGGCATAGGTGATCATCGAGCCGACCAGGAAATAGGTGACGAGCAGGAACGAGAGGACTTCGAAAGTCCGGTCGCCATATTGTGGGTTCGCCAGGATCATCTGCCCCGCGCGGAGAAAATCCGTGAGTCCGATGATGAAGACGAGCGGCGCGGAGTTGAAGATGTCGAGCACGTTGCCGACCAGAGGCGCGACCACCACCCGGAGCGCCTGTGGTAGAACGATCGAGCGGTTGATGTCGAATTCGCTGATGCCGAGAGACCCTGCCGCCTCGGTCTGGGCGCGCGGAACCGCCTGAAGGCCGCTTCGCACATATTCGGCGACGTAGGCGGAATAGAAGATGGTGAAACCGATCATGCCGCGCGCGACGTCGGCCAGCCCCCACTGGGGCGCAAGGACCGGCATGAGGATCCAGATCCAGTAGACGACGAGGATGAGCGGCACCGACCGCATGACCTCGATGTACCAGGTGCAGATGATCCTGAGACTTGAGAGCCGGCTCTGCCGTCCGAACGCGAGCAGGATGCCGATCGGCAGAGACAGCACCGACGTCACCAGCGTCAGCAGGACGCTGAGAAGAAGTCCGCCCCAGAGCCCCACGCCCGGAGGGGCCATGACCGCCACGACGACGATGAAGCCCGTAAACGCCGCAGCAGGCATCGCCTTTCTGGACAATGGCACATACGACGTCAGCACCCATCCCAGCGAAGTCGCGACAACGACGCCTGCCGCAGACAGTGCGTTCCCCGGATCGCCGTGATCGACGATCAAAAGCAGCAAGGGGACGAGAACGAGAACCAGCCCATGGTGGCGTTTGAACGAAAACACGCAGCCGAGGCCAGCGCCGAGGATCGCTCCGATGATCGCCGAGGCCGTCCATGCGCGCCACGCCTGATCGGCTGGAAAGACGCCGATCATCAACACCCGCAGGCTCTGCACGATGATGTCCCACCTGGCGGTGGCGAGCGCCCAGTCAAGGATCAAATAGGCGAGCCAGAGCGCGCCGGGAATGACCAGCAGCGACAGGGCGACGTCGAAAGGCTTTCCAAACAGGTTGTGACGGGTCCACTTTATTGAGGTGGCGATCATTGCGACACTCCCATGGGGTTAAGACGGCGGTTCGCCCAGTACACGGCCGAACTGATGATCCAGCTGAGGATCAGGTAGGACGCCATGACGATGATGATGCCTTCAAGGCTGTGACCGGTCTGATTGGCGATTGTCCCGTAGATGTTGAACAGATCCGGATAGCCGACCGCGATCCCGAGCGCGGTGTTCTTGGACAGGCTGATATACTGGTTGCCGAAGGAAGGGAGAACGACGCGGAACACTTGAGGAAGGATGATGTCGTTGACGGTGTCGCGCCGGCTGAGTCCCAGCGATCCGGCGGCTTCCCACTGGGCCTTCGGAAGAGCGTCGATCGCGCCGCGAACGGTTTCGGCAATGAAGGAAGCGCTGTTCACGACGATCGCAAGCAGGAGCGCCGCCATCTCCGGGCTGATGCTGGTTCCGCCGCTGGCCTTGAACTTGTTGGCGACGGGGAAATTCGCGGTCATCCCGCCGGTCGCGACCAGCAGCCCGAGGCAGACGACCGCTGCGGCGACGCATATCCGGCGTGCTCCACGGACGGGGTCGAATAGTGCGCCCAGGACCGATACTCCGGTGGCGGTGACGAGGATCAGCGAAAGGGTGGATGCGCCTCCGGTCCAGGACAGCGTCGGGACGTATATGCCTTGCTGGCTGACGATAAGGCCGCCGTAGAGCTTTGCTGCAGACGCCATTGGCGGAAAGCGCAGCACGACGGCGAAGTACCAGAAGACAAGCTGTATGAGCAGCGGCGTATTGCGGACGAACTCCACGATCCAGAAACAGAGGTTTCTGACCACCCAGTTCGTGGAGAGACGGCCAACGCCGAGCATCGTTCCGAGGATCGTGCTGAGGATGATCGCCAGCAGTGCGATCTTGGCGGTGTTGAAGATGCCTGTAACGAAAGCCGACGCGACCGGCATGTCCGAAGAGAACTGGGCGAGGTTGGGGACGAAGCCTTCACCTGACGTCAGCGTCCAGCCTTCGCTGATATCGAAGCCGGCGGTGTTGGCAAGAAACGAGAAGCTGAACCGTATGCCCTTCTCGGCAAGGCCCGCCTTGACCGCGTAGGCCAGCATGCCGAGCAGCACGACGACCAGAGCGACGATTGCCAACTGGATCGTCTCGTGCCGGATGCGATTGCGCAGGCGCCGCGACCGCAGCCTATCGCGCTCTGCCATGCCGTGGATCGCCCTCGTTTCGTGGATTGTCATGTTCAGGCTCCAAGAGCTTGGGGGGCGAAACGTTGTGGTTCCGACCCCCGCCGGCATCAGTTCCAGAGCGGCGAGTAGATTGCGCCACCCTGCGTCCACAAGGCGTTCGGTGTGCCCTTGCGGTCGAGATACATCTTGGTCTTCGGACCGAGGTTGCGATCATAGGCCTCGCCGTAGTTGCCGACGGCCTTGATCGCCTGAGCAATGAAGTCGTCGGAGAGGCCGAAGTCCTTGCCGTAGCCGCCGCCGACGCCGAGGAACTTCTGAATGAACGGATCTTCGCTCTTCAGCTTTTCGGCCAGATTGGCCTGGGTGATCTCGGACTCCTCGGCCTGGAAGAGGCCGTATTCGATCCAGCGCAGCGCGTTGCGCCACTTGGAGTCGTTGGCAGCCACGAAGCCGCCGAATGGGGACTTGTCGAGCGTATCCGGAAGGATCAGATAGTCGGCTGGCTTCGGTGCATTCCCCGCCCAGGCGGCAAGGGCTGATTTGTCGGTGCTCATCGCATTGCAACGACCCGAGTTGAGAGCGGAGAAAAGCTTTTCGAGGTTTTCATAGGTCAGGACCTTGGAGTCCTTCCAACCGCGCGCCTTGAAGGCAGCAGCCAGAACGGTCTCGGTGGCCGATCCCTGGGTGGTGCAGATTGTTGCACCGTCGAGGTCTGCAAACTCCTTGATACCGGTATCAGTTTTCACCATGAGGCCGGTGCCGTCGTAGAAGTTGATCGGCAGAAAATCGATCGCGATTGACGATTCGCGCGCCGGTTTGATCGTGGTGTGGGCGAAGACGACATCGACCTGGCCGGTAAGGACCGCGTCAAAGCGGCTCTTGTCGGTTACCGTGATGAACTTGATCTTCGAGGCGTCGCCGAGAACGCCGGCGGCAACCGCCTTGCAGAAGTCGACGTCGAGCCCTTCCATCTGTCCGGTCGCGGTATTGAGATACCCGAAACCGGGAGCGGTGTTGTCGGTGCCGCAGTTGAGCACACCGCGCTGCTTGACCGTGTCGAGAACGGAAGCGGAAGCATTGGCAGCCGTGAACGCGACGCCTGCCAAAACGCCGGCAGTCAGGATTTTCAGTAGATTCATCGAGGTTCCCCTTTCGGATCGCATGGTGACGGTGACGCCAAATCAATGAGCGATGGCTCGATCGAAGTCCGGTAAGACGCAGGAGGCGTTATCGCCATTCTGAATGCGTCGTTCCCACTATTGGCCAAGGTCTGCGTGCGATCCTCGCTCCCAGTCCCATCAATTGGCAGATGGACAGTAGGAGCGGGGTATCTTCAAATCTACTTAATTCTCCTGAGGTGATACATTAGGAAATCTGTTGGTTTATTGAATCCGATGAGAGAGTTTTGTCGGCATGCGGCTCGTTGCGCTGACACCCTAGCGTCAAGCGAGCGGCGGCTTCTCGGCCATTCGGTCAAGGAACGCCTGCAGGGCCGGACTGCGCTTTTCCTCCTTCCGGAAGGCGATAAATATCCTCCGGCGGATTTCCGGAACGAGCCTGCACACCCAGACGTCCTCGAGATCATAGCTGGCGCGCAGGCCGGGCAGGATCGAGATGCCGTAATTCTGCCGGATCAGCGCGATGGTCACTTCGAAACCTTTGCACCTTGCGACGATGTTGGGCTTGAATCCCGCTTCCTGACAGGCTTCCACCAGCATCCTCGTATAGGTGTCGGAAGCGGTGTCGATCGCCCACCGCTCATCCCCAAGCTCATGCAGGCCAACGGTCGGCCGCTCCGAAAGCCTGTGATCCCTGGAAACCATGACGTTGAAGACGTCCTCCATCAGGAAGATCGTCTCGATGTTGGGATCGAGCGCGCCGGTCGGTATGTTCAGGTCATCGATAATCGCGACGTCCGTCTGCCAGCTTCGCAGCGCGGCAACGCTTTCGCCCGGCTCCATTTCTTCGAACTGGACGGTGAGGTGAGGGTGTCGGTCGGCGAGATCGTAGACGACCTTCGGAATGACGGCGGCCGCCACGGAAGGAAACGCCGCCACCCGAAGCTCGCCGGAAACGACGCTTTTCAATTCGGCGATGTCTGCTTTCGCGGATTCGATTTCGATGAGGATCTTCTCTGCCCGTAGCACGAGCTGCTGGCCGGCGGGTGTCATGACAACGCCCCGGCCGCGGCGCTCGACGAGCCGTATGCCGACCTCTTCTTCGAGAAGCGCAATTTGCTGCGACACGGCCGACGGCGAGACGTGCAAGGCTTCTGCCACCGCGGCCATGGTCTTGCGGATCGACAGTTCACGAAGTGCCCGCAGACGTCCGACGTCCATATCGACCTCCTCACAACTCCCGAATCATTAGCATGTCTGAACGCATAAGCAAATATTATTAACTTTTTCTGGTGTTTCGATCGATCTAGGTTCCCCAAAATTCGAGGAATTGGAGAACTCAGATGACCAACGGTGCAAGGGTGCATTTCAACACCACCGTCCAGGAAGTGGATCCGCTCGTCGCCGATGCCCTCGCGTCCGAGCGGGCCCGACAGCAGGACCAGATTGAGCTCATCGCTTCGGAGAATATCGTCAGCCGTGCGGTTCTGGACGCCTTGGGGCATGAGATCACCAACAAGACACTCGAAGGTTATCCGGGCAACCGTTTTCACGGTGGCGGACAGTTCGTCGACATTGCCGAGCAGGCCGCGATCGACCGCGCCAAGCAGCTATTCAATTGCGGCTACGCCAACGTCCAGCCGCACTCGGGAACACAGGCTAACCTCGCGGTCTTCTTCCTGCTGCTGAAGCCAGGCGAAAGGGTGCTGTCGCTCGACCTTGCGGCCGGCGGCCACCTATCGCACGGCATGAAGGCGAACCTGTCGGGCCGCTGGTTCGACGCCAACAATTACAGCGTCAACCCGCAGAACGAGGTCATCGACCTTGATGAGATGGAACGCATCGCCGAAGAAATCCGCCCGAAGCTGCTGATCACCGGTGGTTCGGCATATCCGCGCGAACTCGACTTCGAGCGCATGTCGAAGATCGCAAAGAAGGTCGGCGCCCACTTCCTGGTTGATATGGCCCACATAGCCGGCCTCGTTGCAGGCGGCGTCCATCCTTCGCCATTCCCGCATGCCGACATCGTCACATGCACCACGACCAAGACGTTGCGCGGTCCGCGTGGCGGCCTGATCCTCACGAACAACGAGGAATGGTACAAGAAGCTGCAGGCGGCAGTGTTTCCCGGCGTCCAGGGATCGCTGCACAGCAACGTCCTGGCCGCCAAGGCGATCTGCCTGGGTGAAGCTCTCCGCGACGATTTCAAGCTCTATGCCCGCCAGGTCGTGGCCAACGCCAAAGTTCTCGCCGAAACGCTTGCGGATCGCGGCGTTCGCATCGTTTCAGGCGGCACCGACACCCATATCATCCTGCTCGATCTGTCGAGCAAGGGACTGCTTGGAAAACAGGCTGAGACGCTGCTCGCCAAGGCGAACATCACATCCAACAAGAACCCGATCCCCGGCGACAGTCCCCGTCCTCCGGAGTGGGTCGGCATGCGCCTCGGTTCGTCCGCAGCGACGACGCGCGGCCTGAGGGAGGAGGAATTCCGGGTTCTCGGCCATGTCATCGCAGACCTCATCGACGCCGAAACAGAGGGCAGGACCGACGAGATCGTCGGAACCGCCCGGGCGAAGATCGCGGAACTGACCGAGAAGTTCCCGGTCTACGGCCACTAAGGCAACGTACCCAGGATGCGGAAATGCCCGCCCACATCTCCGGCCGCGGCATTGTGCTGGTTCGAGCTTGGATGCAATGGAGCACACCATGGGAATGGACAGATTCACACGCGCCGCAAACATCGACGGCAAGGAGTATGCAGCAGGGCTCATCGAGCGCATCAAGGCCGATGTCGAAACGCTGAAGGCAACGACTGGGGCCGTTCCCGGTCTGGCCGTCGTTCTGGTGGGACACGACCCGGCAAGCGCAATCTACGTGAGTTCAAAGCACCGTCAGACGGTTGCCGCCGGGATGAGGTCCTTCGAATATCGGCTTGCTCAGGAAACCACGCAGGGCGAATTGCTCGACCTCGTGCATCGCCTCAACGACGACCCGGAAGTGCATGGAATTCTTGTGCAGTTACCGCTGCCAGCGCATTTGGATCCGAACGCCGTGATCCAGGCCATCAATCCCGACAAGGATGTCGACGGCTTCCATGTGTCGAACGCCGGCCGCCTTGCAACGGGCAACCCGGCTTTGGTTCCCTGCACTCCTCTCGGCTGCATGATGCTGATCAAGGATACGCTCGGCGAGAACCTCTCCGGCCTTCATGCCGTCATCGTCGGCAAGTCCAACATCGTCGGAAAGCCAATGGCGCAGATGCTGATGAACGCCCATTGCACCGTCACGATTGTTCATTCGCGGACAAGGAACGCCGCGGAGCTCTGCCGGACGGCCGACATTCTTGTTGTCGCGGCCGGTCGGGCGGGCCTCGTTCGTGGTGACTGGATCAAGCCTGGCGCCGTCGTGATCGACGTCGGCATCAATCGGATCCAGGACGGCGAAAAATCGCGGATCGTCGGTGACGTGGCTTATGGCGAAGCCGGCCACGCGCGCGCCATCACGCCGGTGCCGGGCGGCGTCGGCCCGATGACGATCGCGTGCCTCCTATCCAATACGCTCACCGCATTCCGCCGCCATCACGCGATGATCGCCGCGGCCTGAGACGACGAACAAGGATATAGACATGACCATCACGGCTCCTCGCTACGCTCTGCGTGTCGCATGCCCGTCGATCCGCGGCGTGACGGCCGCCATCGCCGGCTATCTCTCCCAGAACGGCTGCAACATCTCCGACAGCGCGCAATTCGACGACGCCGACACCGGCCGATATTTCATGCGGATCAGCTTCCAGCCACATGACGGACATACGCTTGACCAGCTTCACCAGGGCTTCGAGCCGATCGCCGGGAAGTTCGAGGCGAGAGCCGAATTTTTCGATGAGAGCGAGAAGAAGAAGGTGATCCTTATGGTGAGCCGCTTCGGACACTGCCTGAACGATCTCCTCTACCGCTGGCGCATCGGGGCGCTGCCGATCGACATCGTCGGGGTGATTTCCAACCACACCGACTACCAGCGGGTCGTCGTGAACCACGATATCCCGTTCCACTGCATCAAGGTGACTAGGGAAAACAAGCCGGAGGCCGAGGCGAAGCAGATGCAGATCGTCGAGGACTCAGGCGCTGAACTCATTGTGCTGGCCCGCTACATGCAGGTCCTGTCCGACGACATGTGCCGCAAGATGTCCGGCAGGATCATCAACATCCACCATTCGTTCCTGCCGAGCTTCAAGGGCGCCAATCCCTACAAGCAGGCGTTCGAACGGGGCGTAAAGCTCATCGGCGCGACGTCGCACTACGTCACCGCAGACCTCGACGAAGGGCCGATCATCGAGCAGGACATCGTCCGGGTCACCCATGCACAGAGCGGCGAGGACTATGTCAGCCTCGGCCGCGACGTCGAAAGCCAGGTGCTCGCCCGGGCCATCCACGCCCACATCCATGGCCGGGTGTTCATCAACGGCAACAAGACCGTCGTCTTCCCAGCTTCACCCGGCTCTTACGCGTCGGAACGCATGGGTTGATCGCCAGCTTAAGGGAGAGCTTCGAGTTTAGCGAAGGCGGTGACGCGATCTGTGGCTAAAACCGGTTCCTTAGATTCGCGGAAATTTCCGGACGTTCAAAATCCCTTGCTCAGCCAATGATGATGGGGCAAGTTTGTCAAACGCCGGCAGACGAGCGGGCCTAACAATATGCCTGGGCAACACCCTGTTGTGACGGTCCGAAGGCTAGGCGCGGCTTGACAACGTGACAAGGCGCGTTGCATTTTCGCCACAATGCGTTGCTTAAAGGTCACGCAAGGGTTTTGGACATTTCGCTCCCGATCGAGTCGTTCCGACGCTGGCTTTCTTAAGCCGGCGTTGTTTGGTTTCGATCGGCGGGCAGGGCGGCAGAGTGCCGTCCGAAGAGAGGCCGAATGACGCAGGATGGGGTAGCGCCGGCGGCGGCGGGCGAGGCGGTGACGACGGTGACCGATCGCCGCGCCCTTTTCGCCGTGCCCGGCCTCGTGCTCGCCGGCGGCGCGCTTCTCTGCGCCACGATCACGCTTTTCGTGCTGCTCGGCCTCACGCCGATTGCGCCGACATCGCATGTCGTCATCACCTCGGTGATCGTCAATTCCTTCTTCGTGCTGACCCTGCTGGCGCTGATCGGCCGCGAGGTGGCGAGGCTGCTCAAAGCCCGCACCCGGGGCAGGGCGGCGGCACGCCTGCACATCCGCATCGTCGTGCTCTTCTCGATCGTCGCGATCACGCCGGCGATCCTCGTCGCCATCTTCGCCAGCATCACGCTGAATGCCGGCCTCGACCGCTGGTTTGCGCTGCGCACCCAGTCGATCGTCAGCTCGTCGCGCAATATCGGCCAGGCCTACATGATGGAGAACGCCAGCTACCTGCAGGGGCAGACGGTTTCCATGGCCAACGACCTGGAGCGCAACCGCGCCCTCTACAGTCTCGACCGGACGGGCTTTGCGGAGTTGATGACGCGCCAGGCGAGGGGCCGCGGCCTGCTCGGCGCCTTCCTTGTCGAAAGCGATGGTTCGGTGGTCGTCCAAGCCGATATCACCACGGAAAAACCGTTGCCGGCCATTCCGCAGGACGCGCTGCAAAAGGCAGCGGCGGGCCAGCCGACGCTGATCCCGCCCGGCGTCACCAACCTTGTCGGCGCCATCATCAAGCTCGATGCCATCCAGGGCACCTTTCTCTATACGGTGCGCGCGGTCGATCCCAAGGTCATGGGCGCCATGCGCATGATGGAGGAGAACGCCACCGAATACCGCTCGATGGAGGCCAATCGTTTCTCGCTGCAGGTCGCCTTCGCGGTTCTCTACATCGGCTTCGCGCTGATCGTGCTCTTGGCAGCGATCTGGACGGCAATTGCCGTTGCCGACCGCATCGTCCGGCCGATCCGGCTGCTGATCACCGCGGCCGACAGCGTCGCCTCGGGCAATATGGATATCGTCGTGCCGGTGCATGCCGTCGATGGCGATGTCGCCAATCTGTCGCGCACCTTCAACAAGATGATCTCGGAAATCCGCACCCAGCGCGACGAAATCCTCGAGGCCAAGGACGAGGTCGACGATCGCCGGCGCTTCATCGAGGCGGTGCTGTCTGGTGTTACCGCCGCCGTCATCGGCGTCGAACAGGACCGCCGCATCGCCATCGTCAACAGCTCGGCCGAAACGCTGATGTCGCTGTCGGCCGAGGCGATGCTCGGCAAGCAGCTGGCCGATATCGCCCCCGAGGTCGATCAGGTGCTGACCGAGGCGGCGGTGCGCCATCGCGGCGATTTCCGCAAGCAGATCGCGCTGGTGCGCGGCGGCACGGTCAGGACGCTGAGCGTCCAGGTGACGCGCGAAGAGGTGCGCGACATGAGCGAATCCTACGTGATCACGCTCGACGACATCACCGACCTCGTCATTGCCCAGCGCTCGACCGCCTGGGGCGACGTGGCACGGCGCATCGCCCATGAGATCAAGAACCCGCTGACCCCGATCCAGCTGTCGGCCGAGCGCATCCAGCGCCGCTACGGCAAGCAGATCGACCAGGACGACCGGGCCGTCTTCGACCAGTGCACCGATACGATCATCCGCCAGGTCGGCGATATCGGCCGCATGGTCGACGAATTCTCCGCCTTCGCCCGCATGCCGAAGCCGACCAAGGAGCCGAGCGACCTGCGCGATATTCTGCGCGACGCGATCTTCCTGCGCGAGATGGGCAACAATCATGTCACCTTCGAGCGGGATTTTGGCGACCAGCCGCTGGAGGGCCTGTTCGACAGCCGCATGCTCGGCCAGGCCTTCGGCAATCTCATCAAGAATGCCGTGGAGGCGATCGAAGCCGTCCCGAGCGACGAGCGCGACGAGCGCAAGATCCTCGTCCGGGCCGCCCTCGATGCCGGCCGCGACCGCTTCACCGTCGACGTGATCGACAATGGCCGCGGCCTGCCGGTTGAGAACCGCCACAGCATTCTGGAACCCTATATGACGATGCGCGAGAAGGGCACCGGCCTTGGCCTCGCCATCGTCAAGAAGATCATCGAGGAACATGGCGGGCAGCTGGAGCTGCACGATGCGCCCGCCGATTTTGACCGGGGAAGAGGGGCCATGATCCGTGTGCATCTGCCACGCCGGGATCCGACGCCTGCCGCTCCCGCAGCCAATGACAAGGAAAGCGTTTATGGCCTCTGATATTCTCGTCGTCGATGACGAGCACGATATTCGCGAGATCGTTTCCGGCATTCTCTCGGACGAGGGACACGAGACGCGCACGGCCCATGACAGTGACAGCGCGCTGGCGGCGATCTCCGACCGCGTGCCGCGGCTGATCTTCCTCGATATCTGGATGCAGGGCAGCAAGCTCGACGGCCTGTCGCTGCTGGACGAGATCAAGACCCGCCATCCCGATCTGCCGGTCGTGATGATCTCGGGCCACGGCAACATCGAGACCGCCGTCTCGGCGATCAAGCGCGGCGCTTTCGATTTCATCGAAAAGCCGTTCAAGGCCGACCGGCTGATCCTGATTGCCGAACGGGCGCTGGAAAATTCCAAGCTGAAGCGCGAGGTTTCCGAGCTGAAGCGGCGCACCGGCGATGCCCTGGAACTGATCGGCACCTCGGTCGCCGTTTCGCAGTTGCGTCAGACGATCGAGAAGGTGTCGCCTACCAACAGTCGCATCATGATCCTCGGCGCCTCCGGCTCCGGCAAGGAGCTGGTGGCGCGGATGATCCACAAGAAGTCGGCGCGCGCCAACGGCCCCTTCGTCGCGCTGAACGCCGCCAACATCACGCCCGATCGCATGGAAGTGGCGCTCTTCGGCACCGAGGGCACGCCCGGTCAGGCGCGCAAGATCGGCGCGCTCGAGGAAGCCCATCGCGGTATCCTCTATCTCGACGAGGTCGGCGAGATGCCGCGCGAGACGCAGAACAAGATCCTGCGCGTGCTGGTCGACCAACAGTTCGAGCGGGTCGGCGGCTCCAAGCGCGTCAAGGTCGACGTCCGCATCATCTCTTCGACCGCCTATAATCTCGAAAGCCGCATCGCCGAGGGCTGGTTCCGCGAAGATCTCTACCATCGCCTCGCCGTCGTGCCGGTGCGTGTGCCGGCGCTTGCCGAGCGGCGCGAGGATATTCCTTTTCTCGTCGACCAACTGATGCGGCAGATTTCCGAACAGGCCGGCATTCGCCCGCGCCGGATCGGCGACGACGCCATGGCCGTGCTGCAGGCGCATGACTGGCCGGGCAATATCCGCCAGCTGCGCAACAATATCGAGCGGCTGATGATTCTCGCCCGCACCGACGGGCCGGACGCGCCGATCACCGCCGATATGCTGCCGACCGATCTCGGCGACATGCTGCCCAAGGTTTCGGCCAAGAACGACTATCACATCATGACGCTGCCGCTGCGCGAAGCCCGCGAAATGTTCGAGAAGGATTACCTGATCGCCCAGATCAACCGCTTCGGCGGCAATATCTCGCGCACCGCCGAATTCGTCGGCATGGAGCGTTCGGCGCTGCACCGCAAGCTGAAGTCGCTCGGCGTCTAGAGCATGATGCCGAAAAGTGTCAGCGGTTTTCGGGCAACATCATGCTCCACTTTTTGATTTACTAGGTGCGACGCGGGCCGCGCCGTATCCCTTTATCGCTTCCCGGAAGACCAGGTTTCCCATGCCGAGAATTGCCTATGTGAACGGCCGTTACGTCAAGCATTCCGATGCGAGCGTGCATATCGAGGACCGCGGCTACCAGTTCGCCGACGGCGTCTACGAGGTCTGCGAGATCCGTCACGGCTATATCGTCGACCTCACGCGCCATCTGAACCGTCTCGACCGGTCGCTCGGTGAGCTCAGAATCGCCTGGCCGATGAGCCGGGCGGCGCTGACGCAGGTCATTCGCGAGACCTTGCGCCGCAACCATGTCCGCAACGGGCTTTTCTATATGCAGGTGACGCGCGGCGTCGCGCGGCGCGATCATGTCTTCCCGGTCGAGGGCACGCCGCCGTCGCTTGTCATCACTGCCAAGAGCACCGATCCCAAGATCATCGCGGCCAAGAATGCCAACGGCATCAAGGCGATCACCGTCACCGACAACCGCTGGGACCGCGTCGACATCAAGTCGGTCGGCCTGCTGCCGAACGCCATGGCCCGCCAGCAGGCCAAGGAGGCTGGCGCCCAGGAGGCGATCTATGTCGACGGCGACGGCATGGTGAAGGAAGGGGCGGCAACCAATGTGTGGATCGTCGATAAGGACGGGACGCTGGTGACGCGGCCGGCCGAACACGGCATCCTGCGCGGCATTACCCGTACCACATTGATGGATGTCGCAGCGAAGCTGGGCCTGAAGATGGCCGAGCGGAATTTCTCCGTTTCAGAGATGCTCGCGGCCCGCGAGGTTTTCCTGACGGCAGCCACAAGTATTTGTTTTCCGGTCGTTTCCATCGATGGCCAGGCCATTGCCAACGGCCATCCCGGCAGCGTCTCGCAGAAAGTCCGCGAAGCCTTTTTCGACGTTGCGGAAAAGATTGCGATTTGATACCAAGATTTGCTGGACAGGTGGAATGAGGGTGCCGCCGGTCTTGCATGGTGAGGTTGATTGATATTCTACCGGCCAACTCAGGTCGGCAATAAAGAAAGAAGCGGCGCGATGGCGGAACGTTCTCAGAATTTGCAGGACTTATTTCTCAATACTGTTCGCAAGCAAAAGATTTCCCTGACAATCTTTTTGATCAACGGCGTGAAACTCACGGGCGTTGTTACCTCTTTCGACAATTTCTGTGTTCTTCTTCGCCGTGACGGCCATTCGCAGCTGGTGTATAAGCATGCGATCTCGACGATCATGCCGGGCCAGCCCATGCAGATGTTCGAGAGTGAAGAAGCCGCGTCCTAACAGGATCAGCCGTCATTTCGACACGCGATACCAAGAACGATTCGATCATCCCTGAGGCCGCCAAGCACAGGGACGATATGCGCGCGACCGTCGTCGTGCCGGTTCTGAAATCGCGCAGTCGCGGCGGCCAGAGCGAATCGGCCTCGACCCGCACGCCGGAAAGCCGGCTGGAAGAGGCGACCGGTCTCGCCCAGGCGATTGACCTCGACGTGGTCAACGGTTCGATCGTGCCGGTCAATGATCCCAGGCCGGCAACGCTGCTCGGCACCGGCAAGATTGAGGAGATCAAGGCGCTGCTCGACGAGCGCGATTCCGGTCTCGTCATCGTCGATCATCCGCTGACGCCGGTGCAGCAGCGCAATCTCGAAAAGGAATGGAACGCCAAGGTCATCGACCGGACGGGCCTCATCCTCGAAATCTTCGGCCGCCGCGCCTCCACCAAGGAAGGCACGCTGCAGGTCGATCTGGCGCACCTGAATTATCAGAAGGGCCGGCTGGTCCGCAGCTGGACTCACCTTGAACGCCAGCGCGGCGGCGGCGGATTCATGGGCGGCCCCGGCGAAACCCAGATCGAAGCCGACCGGCGGCTCTTGCAGGATCGCATCATCAAGCTCGAACGCGAGCTGGAACAGGTCGTGCGCACCCGCCAGCTCCACCGCGCCAAGCGCCGCAAGGTACCGCACCCGATCGTGGCGCTCGTCGGTTATACCAATGCCGGCAAATCGACGCTGTTCAACCGCATCACCGGCGCTGGCGTGCTCGCCGAAGACATGCTCTTCGCCACGCTCGACCCGACGCTTCGCCGCATGAAGCTGCCGCATGGCCGCACCGTCATTCTGTCCGACACCGTCGGCTTCATCTCTGACCTGCCGACCCATCTGGTCGCCGCCTTCCGGGCGACGCTGGAAGAGGTGCTGGAAGCCGATCTCATCCTGCATGTCCGCGACATGTCCGATCCCGACAACCAGGCGCAGAGCTCCGACGTGATGCGCATCCTCGGCGATCTCGGCATCGACGAGGCCGAAGCCGGCAAGCGGCTGATCGAGGTCTGGAACAAGATCGACCGGCTGGAGCCCGAAGTCCACGACGCCATGGTGCAGAAGGCAGCCGGCGCCAGCAACGTCGTCGCCGTCTCGGCCGTCAGCGGCGAGGGCGTCGACACGCTGATGGACGAGATCAGCCGCCGCCTCTCCGGCGTCATGACCGAAACCACCGTCCGCCTTCCCGTCGACAAGCTGGCGTTGCTACCCTGGCTCTACGACCACGCGATCGTCGACGGCCGCGAGGACAACGAAGACGGCTCGATCACCCTCGATCTCCGCCTCTCCGAAACCGAAGCCGCCGAACTCGAACGCCGCATCGGCAATGGGCCGAAGCCGCCGCGGGAAGATTGGGAGCGGTAAGGCACTTATTCTCTCTGGGCGTCCAGCCACTGAGTCTTTTGCGCCCAAGGACGTGGGCGCGCTGGATTCCTGTGACAGGCACAGGAATGAGGGAGGGGAGATGTGGCCTTCCGCCAATTGTCGCTGGATTCGCTGCGCACTCCATTTCTCTACCCACTGGGCTGATAAGCGTCGGTATTTCGCTGGATATCTGGCGAAGGCGCCAAACTCACCCTCCCTCATTCCTGTGCCTGTCACAGGAATCCAGCCACCGCGCGTCTGCGCGGTGAATGACGCTTATCAATGCAAGTGAATATCCCGTGTCAGATGGACGGAGAGCGATGCCGCCGAGTACTCACTCAGCGCCCGAGATCACAGCCCGCTCAATCGCCTTCGCCGCCTGCCAGATCTCCTCCATCCGCTCCAGGCTCGCCGCCTCCAGCGTCTCGCCTTCTGCATCAAGAACCTGCTCGATGTGATTGAACCGACGCCGGAATTTTGTATTCGTGCCACGCAGTGACTGTTCTGGATCGGCCTTCACATGCCGGCCGATATTGACCACCGCAAAGATCAAGTCGCCGAGTTCGTCGCTGACCTTTGCGCGGTCACCGTCTCTCAGCGCTACCCGCAGCTCATCAATCTCTTCCTCGATCTTGTCGAGGATGGGCTCCGGCGCCGACCAGTCGAACCCGACCTTGGCGGCGCGTTCCTGCAGTTTCAGCGCTTCCGTCAAAGCCGGGAAGCTGCGCTGTACCGAACCGAGGAAGCCGCCCTTGAAATCCTCGGTAATCCCCCGCCTTGACCGGCGCTCGGCGCGTTCGCGTTTTTCCGCCTGCTTGATCTCGTCCCACTGGATCTTCACCGCGTCGGGCGTGTCGGCCGCCGAGCGGGCAAAGACGTGCGGGTGGCGGCGGATCATCTTGGTGGTGATGGCGTTGACCACGTCGCCGAAGGAGAATTCACCGGCCTCCTCGGCCATGCGGGCATGGAAGACCACTTGCAGCAGCAGGTCGCCCAGCTCGTCGCAGAGATCGTCCATATCGCCGCGCTCGATCGCGTCGGAAACCTCATAGGCCTCCTCGATCGTATAGGGCTTGATCGTCTGAAAATTCTGCTCGATGTCCCAGGGGCAGCCGGTCTCGGGATGGCGCAATGCCGCCATGATCTCGATCAGCCGCGAAATGTCTTTTGAAGGTTCCATGGTGCCTCGGTTCAGCATCCTCAATTGAGGGGAATATCGTTGGCGCTCTTCGACGATTGGTAGCTGGTGGAAAGCGCGTCGTAGCGCGCCTTGATGCGGACGGTCTGTGCCGTCAGCGCCTCTCTCTGTTGAGCCTCTTCGGTCTCGACGAGATCGGCGATGGCAAAGCTGTTCCAGAAGGCGTTCTGCCTGCGGTAGCCGCCGGGTTCAAGGCCGAAGACCTCCTTCAGGATCTTCAGGTCATGCGGAATGGCGAAGGCATCGCGGGAATCCTCGTGGCTGAAGAAATAATAAAAATTGTCGAAGCCCGCCCAGGTGATCGCCGACATGCACATGGTGCAGGGTTCGTGCGTCGACAGGAAGATCAAATCCTTGGTCGCCGGCTTGTCGCCAAGTTCGTAGAAGCGCTTCAGCGTATGCACCTCGCCGTGCCAGAGCGGATTCTCCAACTCGTTATTGGTCTCGGCGACGACGAGCGACAGATCGGATTTGCGCAGGATCGCCGCGCCGAACACCTTGTTGCCAAGCGAAACGCCGTGTTCGGTGAGCGGCAGGATATCGTCCTCGATCACCGAAAGCAGGCGGGCAGCGATGGTCTTGTCAGGCATTGGCGTCTCCGGTTTTCCCCAGTCTATCGCCTTGGAGGCGCGAGCGAAATGCGCCAAACGCCGGTGGACGCCGTTTATCACAGGCTTTATACTGCGCTGCAACAAAGAGAGTGGGAACAGGTGGTTCTCGTCGGCACGGTTGACTTTTCTCAAATCGCCGACAGCGCGAGCAAAAGAATACGCACGCGCTGGGGCTTTCGAATTTCTGTTCCTTCAATCCCTTGTCGATCACGGGCATATTCTGGCAACTTCGAAGTGGATTGATGATGTCTCCCAAGACTGAGCAGCTTTCGGTATTTCCAGCCTTCTTTCGCGTGGAGGGCCAGAAAACGGCTGTCTTCGGCAACGGCGACGAAGCCTTCGCCAAGGTGCGGCTCCTGCTCAACACGCGGGCGCGGATTATCGCCTATGCCGAGCGGCCGGAAGCCGATTATCATGCCTTCCTGATCGCCAACCGCATCGAGACCGTGCGCGCCGGCTTTTCCGCCGAGCAGGTCGAGGGGGCGGCCCTCGTCTTCGCCGCAACCGGCAATGAAGCCGACGACCGCGAGATCGTCGATGCCGCCCGCGCCGCCAGCATTCCCGCCAATGCCGTCGATCAGCCCGATTACTGCGATTTCTTCACGCCGGCGCTGGTCAATCGCGCCCCGGTTGCCGTGGCGATCGGCACCGAAGGGGCGGGGCCGGTTCTGGCGCAGATGATCCGTGCGCAGATCGACCAGCTTCTCTCGCCCTCGCTTGGACGCCTGGCGACACTGGCGACGAGCTACCGCAGGGCCGTCGAGCAGCTGGTGCCCCGCGGCGTTTCCCGCCGGGTCTTCTGGCGCCGCTTCTTCTCCGGCGCCGTTGCCGATGCGGTCGCCAACGGCAACCTGCCGCAGGCCCGCCAGGCTGCCGACCGGCTGCTGGGCGCGATGGACAAGGTCGCCGGGCACGTCTGGCTCGTCGGCGCCGGTCCGGGGGCTGAGGATCTGCTGACGCTGCGCGCCCAGCGCGTGATGATGGAGGCCGATGTTATCGTTTTTGACGCGCTCGTGCCGCAGGCGATCGTCGATATGGGCCGCCGTGACGCCGAGCGGCTTTCCGTCGGCAAGCGCAAGGGTTGCCATTCGAAATCGCAGGAAGAGATCAACGAGCTCCTGGTCGATCTCGGCCGCCAGGGCAAGCGCGTCGTCCGGCTCAAGTCAGGCGATCCGCTGGTCTATGGCCGGGCAGGGGAAGAAATGGCCGCATTGCGCGCTGCCGGCATCACCTATGAGGTCGTGCCCGGCATCACCTCGGCTTTCGCCGCCGCCGCCGATTTCGAACTGCCGCTGACGCTGCGCGGCGTCGCCTCCTCACTGGTCTTCACCACCGGCCATGATCTCACCGGCGACGTGCTGCCCGATTGGGCAAGCCTTGCCGTCTCCGGCGCGACGATCGCCGTCTATATGGGCCGCACCGTTGCCGCCTCCGTCGCCGAGCGGCTGATGCAGGCCGGCATTCCAGCCGAAACGACCGTCGCCGTCATCGAAAATGCCAGCCGCGCGGACCGCCGTCTGCTGCACGGTACGCTCGCCGATCTGCCCGATCTGCAGCACCGCGATGAGTTGACCGGGCCGGTCATGGTCATTATCGGCGATGCGGTCGCCGGCGCCAATTTCGAACTGTCCGAGCCGCTGGTGCGTGCGAACGCCCGGCTCGAGGAACTTGCAAGGAGCTGAACATGGGTGACAAGGTTCTGACGGCCAACCGGCTGACGGACGGCATTGCCGTCTGGCTGGATGCGAACGGGAAATGGTCGACCTCGCTGCAGGAGGCGCTTGTCGCCCGCCATAACGAAGCCGTCGACGCGCTGGAAGCGATCGGCAAGAAATCCTACGCCGACAACGAGGTGGTTGACGTCGCCGTCGTCGACGTTCAGGAAACCAACGGCATTCTCTGGCCGCTTCGCCTTCGCGAGCGCATCCGCGCCCAGGGCCCGACCATGGAATACGCTCCGGGCTACGCTCCTGCCGATCCCGAATTCATTGCAGTCTGAGGAAGACGATGTACCGTTACGACGAATTTGATCATGCCTTTGTCAGCGAGCGCGTCGAGCAGTTTCGCGATCAGGTCCAGCGCCGCCTTTCCGGCGAACTCGCCGAGGATGCGTTCAAGCCGCTGCGCCTGATGAACGGCGTCTATTTGCAGCTTCATGCCTATATGCTGCGCATCGCCATTCCCTATGGCACGCTGAGCGCGCGCCAGATGCGCATGCTCGCCCATATCGCCCGCACCTATGACCGCGGTTATGGCCATTTCACCACGCGCCAGAACCTGCAGTTCAACTGGCCGAAGCTGTCGGAAATCCCCGATGCGCTGGCCGACCTCGCAAGCGTCGAGATGCATGCGCTGCAGACCTCGGGCAACTGCATCAGAAACGTGACGGCCGATCACTTCGCCGGTGCGGCCGCCGACGAGATCGCCGATCCGCGTCCTTATGCCGAAATCCTGCGCCAGTGGTCTTCGGTCCATCCGGAATTCTCCTTCCTGCCGCGCAAGTTCAAGATCGCCGTCACCGGCGCCGAGCGCGACCGCGCCGCCATCCAGGTTCATGATATTGGCCTGCACCTGAAGAAGAACGACAAGGGCGAAATCGGCTTTGCCGTCTATGTCGGCGGCGGCCAGGGCCGTACGCCGATGATCGCCAAGCTGATCCGCGACTTCCTGCCCGAGGAGGATCTGCTCTCCTACACCACGGCGATCGTGCGCGTTTACAATCTGCACGGCCGCCGCGACAACAAGTACAAGGCCCGCATCAAGATCCTGGTGCACGAAACCGGCACCGAGGAACTGACGCGCCAGGTGGAGGCCGAATTCGCGGCGCTCAAGAATAGCGAACTGAAGCTGCCGGAACAGGATGTCGAGGCGATCGCCGCCTATTTCGCGCTGCCTGATCTGCCGCAGCGCGCCGAGGGCTGGGAAAACCTCGCCCGCTGGAAGAAGGCCGATCCGGCTTTCGCCCGCTGGGTCCAGCAGAATGTGCAGCCGCACAAGAACCCCGATTACGGCATGGTGACGATCTCGCTGAAGCCGATCGGCGGCATTCCGGGCGATGCCACCGATGCGCAGATGGATTCGATCGCCGATCTCGCCGAGGAATATGCTTTCGACGAAATCCGCGTCAGCCATGAACAGAACCTGATCCTGCCGCATGTGGCGCTGGCCGATCTCGAAGCCGTCTATCGCGGCCTCGTCGCCATCGATCTCGCCGAAGCCAATGCCGGCCTGATCACCGATATCATTGCCTGTCCGGGGCTGGACTACTGCGCGCTCGCCAATGCGCGCTCCATTCCGGTGGCGCAGGAAATCTCGCGCCGCTTCGGCAATCCCGAACGCCAGGCCGAGATCGGTGAACTGAAGATCAAGATCTCCGGCTGCATCAATGCCTGCGGCCATCACCATGTCGGCCATATCGGCCTGCTCGGTGTTGAGAAGAAGGGCGCCGAACTCTACCAGATCACGCTCGGCGGCTCCGGCGACGAACATACCTCGATCGGCGAAATCATCGGCCGCGGCTTCGAGCCGGACCGGGTGACGGATGCGATCGAGACGATCGTCGACACCTATCTCGGCCTGCGCCTCGATCCGTCCGAAACCTTCCTCGCCGCCTACCGCCGTGTCGGGCCGCAGCCCTTCAAGACTGCGCTCTACGGCTCGGCCGCCGAAGCGGCATAAGGAGGGGATGATGACGAAGATCTGGAAAGAAACCGGTTTTGTCGAGAACGATCCCTGGGTGATCGAGACCGACGAGGTGAAGGCGAGTGGCGAGCAGAAGCCGCTGCTCGGCCTCGACGAGCTGATCGCCAAGGCCGACGAAAGTAACGATATCGGCCTCGGCGTGCTGATCAAGCCGGCTGACGACGTGCGCCGGCTGGAGCCCTATCTCTCTCGCCTTGACATCATCGCCGTCGCCTTCCCGGCCTTCAACGACGGCCGCGCCTTCAGCCATGCCTCGCTGCTGCGTGAGCGTTTGGGCTACACCAACGAGCTGCGCGCCGTCGGCGACGTGTTGATCGACCAGGTGCCGCTGATGCTGCGCGTCGGCATCGACAGCTTCTCGGTCAGCAACGCCACGGCGCTGAAGCGGCTTGCCGAAAACCGTCTTCCCGCCATTCCCCATCATTATCAGCCGGCGGTGCGTGACGCCGAAGCCGGCAAGGGCTATAGTTGGCGCCGTCAGGCGAAGCCGGCCGCATAAGCGACCGATCCGCCGTTTTATGATGAGCGGAACGGTAGCATGAAGACATTCGAAGTGGCGGTGATCGGTGGCGGGCTCGCCGGCATGATTGCCGCAATCGCGCTCGCGCGCGGCGGCCGCAGCGTGGCGCTGGTAGCACCCGTTGCCGCAAGGGAGGACCGGCGCACCACGGCGCTGATGGATCAATCCATCCGCTTCCTCGACCGCCTGACGCTCTGGGACAAGCTGCGTTCGGCGGCAGCACCGCTGACCAGCATGCGCATCATCGACGGCACCGACCGGCTGTTGCGTGCGCCGACCACGACCTTCCGCGCCGCAGAGGTCGGTCTCGATGCCTTCGGCTATAATTTCCCGAACAAGGCGCTGACCGACATCCTGGAAGCGGCCACGGCCGGCGAGGGCAATATCAGCCGCTTCACCGATATGGCCGAATCGATCGAGATCTCCGCTGAGAGAGTGTCGATCACGCTTGCCGGCGGCGAGACCTTCGCGGCCGATTTTGCCGTCGGTGCCGACGGCCGCGGCTCGAAGCTGCGTGAGACGGCCGGGATCGGCGTGCGCAACTGGTCCTATCCGCAATCGGCCATGGTGCTGAATTTTGCCCATTCCCTGCCGCACCAGAACATCTCGAGCGAATTCCACACCAAACACGGCCCCTTCACGCAGGTGCCGCTGCCGGGAAGCCGCTCGAGCCTCGTCTGGGTGCAGGATCCCGCGGAGGCGGCCGCCCGCATGGAGTTGCCGCTGGCCGAACTCGGCCGCCTTGTCGAGGCGCAGATGCAGTCCATGCTCGGCAAGGTCGATGTGGAGGAGGGCGTCCAGCTCTGGCCGCTGTCGGGCATGATGGCCCGTCGTTTCGGCAAGGGGCGCATCGCGCTGATCGGCGAGGCCGCCCATGTCTTCCCGCCGATCGGGGCGCAGGGGCTGAACCTCAGCCTGCGCGATATCATGGCGCTCGTCGACATCCTCTGCGACAGGGCCGAATTGCCGGTGCCGGCCGATGCCGGCGACAGCTTCGACCGCAAACGCCGCGCCGACATCATGACGCGCACCGCCAGTGTCGATCTTCTCAACCGCTCGCTGCTTTCGGATTTCCTGCCGGTGCAGATGCTGCGGGCTGCCGGCCTGCATATCCTCTCGGCCATTCCGCCGCTGCGCAACCTCGTCATGCGCGAGGGCATCGAGCCCGGCCGCGGCTTCCGCGACATTCCGGATTCCCTAAAGGAAAAGCTGAAGCGGAAGAAGGCCTGAGCGGATCGCGATCAGCCAGAGCGAAACGCTCGCCACCGAAAGCACCGTCGTGATCAGGATCGTCGCCGAGGCGCGCTCCTGCCACACCCCATATTGCTGGCCGATGACGAAGACGTTGGTCGCCGTCGGCAGCGAGGCGAGCAGCACGGCGGCCTGGATCCAGACCGGCTCGAAACCGCCGACAGCCGTCAGCGCGATGAAGACCGCGATCGGATGCAGGATCAACTTGGCCGGCACGATGTAGGAGATCTCTGCCGGCACCCGCTTGAGCGGCCGCAGCGCCAGGGTCACGCCCATGGCAAAGAGCGCGCAGGGCGCGGCCGCCTGGGCGAGGTAATCGACGAGGCGCTGAAACGCCAGCGGCTGGTCGATGTGGAGGGCGGCCACGGCAAAGCCTGCCGCCGTCGACAGGATGAAGGGATGCAGCGCCACCTTCCGGGCGATATCGGCTGCAAGCCGGCCGGGCGAACGCGTGTCGTCGCCGGCCGCCGCCATCAGCGCCGGCGCGACGATGAAATGCAGCGCATTCTCGAAGCAGATGATCAGCGCCACCGGCACGGCCGCAGCTTCGCCGAGCGCGAGCAGCGCCAGGCCGGGCCCCATATAGCCGATATTGCCGTAGGCGCCGGCAAAGGACTGGATGGTGCAGTCATCAAGCGCATTGCCGCGCACGAAACGGCCGATGGCAAAGAGCAGGATGAAGACCGCATAGGTCGCGGCAATATCGGTGACGATGAAGTCGACCCGCGTCAGCTCTTCGATCGGCGTGCGCGAGACGAGCTTGAAGAACAAAGCGGGCAGGGCGGCATAGATGATGAAGGTGTTCAGCCAGCCAAGCGCCTCGGCCGGCTGCCTGGTCGCCTTGGCGGCGGCATAACCGATCAGGATCAGGCCGAAGAACGGCAGGAGCAGGCTGACGATATCGGCCAAGAGATCTTCCAGTGCGCGGGTATGATCGGCGGGTAGGGAAGACCGGTTTAGCCGATTTGCATCAGGATCGGAAAGGTCTGCTGGAACCAGATCGCCACATCGCTGACCCATCCGAACAGGAAGGCGAGGCCGGTGAGGATGAGGAAGGCGCCCATCACCTTTTCCACCGTGCCGAGATGGCGGCGGAAGCGCGACAGGAAGCGCATGAAGGCGCCGGAAAAGCCGGCGGCGATCCAGAAGGGAATCGCAAGACCCAGCGAATAGACGGCAAGCAGACCGGCGCCGGAGCCGACCGTCTCGCGCGAGGCGGCGACACCGAGAATCGCGCCGAGCACCGGGCCGATGCAGGGCGTCCAGCCAAAGGCGAAGGCCAGGCCCATGACATAGGCGCCCGTCAAGGTCGCGGGCTTGCCGCCACTTTGGAAGCGCGCCTCGCGGGCGAGCAGCCCGATTCGGAACAGGCCGAGGAAATTCAGCCCCATGACGATGATGATCAGCCCGCCGATCTTGGAGAGCAGGTCGAGATGCTGGCGCAGCGCCATGCCGATGCTGGACGCGCCGGCACCGAGCGCCACGAAGACGGTGGCAAAGCCGAGCGTGAAGAGCAGCGCCGAGAACAGCACACCACGCCTGATATCGGGCGCCACGGCAACCGCCGAGCCGCCGCGGAACTGCTCGACTGAAATGCCGGCCATATAGCAGAGATAGGGCGGGACGAGGGGAAGCACGCAGGGCGAAAGAAAGGAAAGCGCCCCGGCTATCAAAGCGCTCCACAGGGAAATATCGGCAATCGACACGCATTCTCTCCGGCTGCAATCTGCGCCCTGTTCCTAGCTTTGCGAGGCCGCGATTGCCAATCACCTTTTTGCGCTTGGCGCCGATGTGTCGTTACATGCGCAAGAAATGTGCCGATCACTGAAAAAAGCCGAATTTTTCGGTTGACCGCAATGGGTCGCCTGCCTATGTTCCGCCCACTTCCAGCCGGGGTGCTTCACACCTGCGGAAAGGGAGAGCGTAGCTCAGCCGGTAGAGCAACTGACTTTTAATCAGTAGGTCTCGGGTTCGAACCCCGACGCTCTCACCATTAAATCGTTTAAAATCAGTCGGTTACAAGCCCTACTAATAGCACGTTAGCTGGATGCTTTGTCAGGCTAACGCGGCGCTAACGGGCGGCTTCGTTCGTCTTATAGCTCTCGCATCTGCGTTGCGCGAACATCGGGGTTGTGGCAATCATTGCCGCAATCGAGGGGAGAATCGCGTTGAAGCGCGTAACGAACGTTAAGTTGCCCAGCATGTTGACGCCCGCCCATATTTCTAGGTTCGGATGCGAACTACATGCGCTGGGCGAGGCAGATGAGTTCGAGTTCGATTTCGGACCAAGACGATGGTTCCCCCCGTTCTCAATGGTTCTCCTAGCGATGCACCTTCGGCGCTTTCGCGACCGCCATAATGGAGCGAATTGCTTCGTCAGTAATTTCGATAACCATGGCTATGCCGCGCATATGGGTTTCTTCAAGACATTCGGCTTGGACCACGGCAATGCACCTGGAGAAGCTCCCGGCAGTTCAACTTACGTCCCGATACAGGTGGTGCGGCGAAGAGAGCTTGCGGAACAAGCTTGGCAGAAGTACTCAGAAATGGGTTTTGCTATCGAGGAGAAGGCTGCGGCTCTTTCGTCGATATTGACGAATAGGACTTCAGGTGTCCTGCAAGATACGCTCACTTATTCAATCAGAGAAATACTTCGCAATGTGTTCGAGCATAGTGAGGCCGAAGAGGTTTTCATATGTGCGCAGCATTGGCCGAGCCGTCACGAGGTTGAGGTGGGTATCGTAGACGCCGGAAGGGGTATTAGAGCGGGACTCGCTGAGAATCCTAATTTCCAATTTCAAGCCCATCGGGAGAGCCTCCACGCCGCCCTTATGCCGGGAGTCTCGGGGAACATCTTTGCAGGCAGGGGAGATGAGACATGGGGAAATTCGGGATACGGACTCTACATGACGAACCGGATCTGCCGGGCCGGTGGTAGCTTCTTTATATGCAGTGGCGATGCTGGACTTTGGCTGGAGGGTAAACGCAAGGTCGACGTGCCCTGCGATTTACAAGGCACTGCGGTGCGCCTCTTCCTGAAAACCTCTCAACTATCCGATCTAAAGGATCGGTTATCTGGCTTTCATAAGGATGGTATTCGGGCCGCAAAGGAAATCGCGGGGGCGAATACATCTTATGCGTCTGCCGCTTCCCAGATGCTCTCCCGCGATTTTCAGTAGGGTTTCCGCCGCTAGATCAGCCGCCTGACGGCATCTCCCGCTTTGTCCCACACGCGGCGTAGCGCGGTGGCATGGTCGTCCTGTATGGAGAAGAACGCACGGTGGGGCAGAGCCTCGGCAACAGCCTTCCAGTTCATGCCTGCCGCCCGGCGCACGACCACCTCCCTGAGCGGCGGCAGCAGCGCATTCACCACGGCAACAATCTCTTCAGCGGCGTCTTCCATGTGGCGGCGCTCCACCCGGCGGGCGTTTGCATCGTTCTTGTCGGCGTCGCGAACGAGCTTCATCCAGTCCTCGCCCAGCTCGGCCGCGAGTTGTTGAAAGACCGTATGATTCAAGACGAACTGCTTCTGCCAGCTTGCCCGCGCCATACCGGGACCAACAATCCGCTCGCTGTGCATCCGGGGGAGGACGACGCCATAGACCAGCCGCAGGGCCTTTTCGGTGCGCCGCAGTGGATCGTCGGGCGTGATTCTAGGCGAGCGGTCGGGGTCGCGGTCAGCCCTTATGCGAATCCGAGGGCGGTCCCTCTGCTGAGCCATCGCTCAGTGCAGGTTCTTCAGGCGGGCCACTTCGGCGGCAAAGCCCCCGGCCTCGGCGCGCTCCGGCGCGGTGTAGGCCTCTCCCTCTTCCGCGATCCAGTTGACAGCGGCCATCTCGGCTTCCTCGCGTCCGCGCCGCCCGACGACGACGACCTTGCCATCCTTCAGGCCGAACTTGTGCTGCGAGACGAACAACGCTACGGCAGCGGGCATAAGCTCGGGTCTGACGAACCGGCCTAACTGCTCCCGCACCGTCTCGACCACAAGCCGCCGGTTGCTGTCATCTTTCAGTCGGGTGTTTTCGCTGCGGAGTTCGTGATCCTCCAGAGCCCTGGAGACGTTCGTCATCAAGGCGTCACGCTGCGCGTGGTCCAGTGTATGGCGGTCGCCGTTCTGCCGGTAGAACCCCCGCAGACCTTCGGGCACGTCCTCGAGAGAAGCGATTTCCTCGGGCATTTCCTGCGCACTCTTCAGCACGCCCTCAAGATCGATATCTACTTTCATGGTCTACTCCTGCTCTGCGATAGCGGCTTTGATTGCCTGCTCAGCGGCCTGTGCGTTGGCTGAGGCTTCGGCAATCTGAGTGGCCGCGCCGGTCGTGGCGGTGGCGATGTACCCGATGAACGAGTGGCCGCTGCGCTCCGTGGTTTCGAGCGCGGCGGCTAGACGCCTACGGCGCGCGGTTTCTTCGGGATGGAACATTTCCCGGTAGCGGTGGCGGACCATGTCGTGGCGGACCTGACTTAAACCGACCAGTAGGGCAGGGCCGCGCAATACAGCCCCGATGATGGTCGCGTCCTTCTCGGCAAATGCCTTGCCGATAGCCTCATCCCGGGCCTTTTCCTGCATGCTGGCCAGCCGCGCCCGGATCTCGGCTTCCAGCCCGGCGGATAGTTGATCGCGAAGAGCCGGGGGTGTGCTGGTGAGAGCGTCGATCTCTTCGATTTGCCGCTGCACCAGCGCCTTTGCCTCATCGAGCTTTTTCGCCGTTGCTTCCGCCAGCTTAAGGGCGTTGTCCCTCAGCTTGAGGCGGGCAGCATCCGGCGACAGCAGGCGGTCCTTGGACAGAGTATCGGCATAGGCCGCAAGGTTCTCGCTGTTCAGGCGGGTGGTGCGGATTGCAACTGCGAGAGTGGCAATCGCCGCATCTTTTTCCACCTCGCCACTGGGCGCGCGGGCATAGTGCTGCTCGACGGCAGCTTCATGAATGTCTGGCGGTGGTCTGAGCTTCATAGTCTTCTCCTTCAGTAGATACCGGAAACGAAGGCTTGGCCCCCGCTAGTCCGAGAGCGCGAGGCCCACCAGAGAGCGATGGCGATGCTGAGAATAAGGTCGTCGTGTTTACCCTCGCGGGCGTTGAAGCTGGCGCGGCCTGCGGCGCTGACCGTGCGGCGGAAGTCCTTCAACTCCTCGGCTAGCGCCCCGGCGTCAGTCAGCTCGGCGGCAAAGCGCAACTCGCCAACGTGCAGCCGCGCGTCCACGGTGCTGATGAGATGAGCCTTTGGCACGTGCCAGCGGCGGTTCTCCGGATTGGTGATCTCGTTGCCGGCGGTGATGGCGACCCGCTGCGGCCGCATTCCGGCGGACTCGAATATGTCGGATACGGCCCGGCCCACACCGGTCTCGTCAACGACAAGGTCGCAATCTTCGCGTAGCGGCGGGCGGTTCAGCAGTTCGCCCACGCGCGCTACCACCTGCGGATAGGGAGTGCCTAGCGGCACGCGTTCCAGGGCGCGCACGTCGAACCGGGTTTCGCCGCGTTCGCGTGACACGTTGGGCCTGACGTGGTCGCCGTAAGAGATGGTCCAATCGCCAGTCGGCGTCACCGTATGGTGAATTACGCATATCGCCGTCGGATCGTTCGACTGACCGAGGTCCACACCCATGATGAAGCGGCTGAGCGGCGTGACAGGCGTGCGCTGCCATGGTCCTCTGCCGCCCCGGCCTATGGCTGATGCTACCATAGCGCTCTGACCTCCTGCGTGAATGCTGCTTCGATGATGGCGAGCGGGAAGACAGCTTCCTCGGGATCGTGGAATTCCAACCCGTACTCCTCGCTGAACTTGATTGCGCCGAGGGCCTTCAACTCCTCGTCCAAGAACTGCTGCGTGATCCGGGGGCAGGCACTCGCCGGAACCCTCACGCGCTCCCATGAGGGATCGTCGCCGACCCAAGCCTCGTAGAACCAGCCGCGCTTGCCCGCTGGTGTTGTCAGGGCGACTAGGCGGGCATCGGGCTTGGTTGCCATCATCGGGCGTACTGCCGTCAACAGCGCGTCCTCGACGCGGGCCGCTTCGTCCATGACGACGAGGTCCACCCCCGCAATTCCGCGGATGGTCTTTTCTGTGCCCGGCAGCGAGAGGACGCGTGCGCCGTTCGACAGTTCGGTCCCGTGTTTGCTTTCGGCGGTGGGGCGCGGCGCACCCGGCAGCCGACCGAGGAAGCCGACGATGGTGCGGAATAGCTCGTTCGATTGGCGCTGCGTCGGGCTGACGACGACGATTTGCGCCGCCGGGACGAAGAGTGCCGTCTGGATGACGAGAAAGGCCGCGACGGTGGACTTGCCTGATTGGCGTGAGCACAGCAGCATGGAGCGCCGGGGGTTCGCGCGCAGCAGGTTCGCCTGCCAAGGGTCCGGCTCTATACCGCACTCGCGGGCCATGACGACGGGGTCCAGGGCGCGGGCTATGTCGCGGGCTAGCATAGGCGCAGCCCCCGCAAACGATAAATGGCGGCAGACCGGCGCGCGTCGGGCAAACACGAAGGAGGGGACCCGAAACAACGCACAGGGGAACCAGCCGGACCCCCGTGCATCGGCGCTGCCGGCCTGCCTGCACGCAGCGCACGGCGGGGCGGCGCTGGTACTCGAAAGTGGAGCCTTCTGAGGTGCGTCATGACCTACCACCCCCGCTGCCGGGCACAGAACCGCTGGCGTAGGTGTGGTCGATCACCATGCCCTCGGCGAACCGCGTCTCCAGCCCCTGGAGCACCAGGGCTACGGCCTCGCGCGCGTCCGGGAAGCCCCGCAGCGCCTTGACCAGCTCAGTACGCATCTCGATATAGACCGGCGAAACGAGGACGTTGTTGTTGATGGTCGTGCCGGTGTTCAGGTCACCAAGCAGCTTGCCCGTCAGTTCGAAGTTGCGGTGCAGCTGCCCCGCGACCCGCTGAGCCGCCGCCGTGTCCTGCACTTCCTCGGCGGCGTCCATCATGGCAAAGAGCCGGTGCCGAAGCGCGACGATGTTGGAGAGCAGGCTCTGTGACTCGGTGTCTCGCAGCCGGTCAATGTCCATCGGCAGTTCCGGCCCGGCCAGAAGCTGAGCGCGGAGTTGAGGCGGCAGGTGCGCCTTCGCATGACGGCGCAGGCTGTCGGAACCGAGCTTGAAACGCCGGGCGAGCACGGCGAACGGCACGTTGCGGGCTAGCGCAAGGTCTATGGCAGCCCGCTCGCGGTGCTGGCATACGGTGCATTCCGGTCCTCGTTTGGCCATGGCGGCGAATAACTCGCTAAAGGGAGCGGCGGATTACCTTTGATTAGCCACGCGTTAGCTGCGGCAACTTTAGGTTGAATACTAGCGTGCTAAGCCTTTGAATTAAAGGGTTTTATTATGGGTTAGCCTGCTAATCTTATATAAGGAGGTTGCAATCGCGGAGGATGGATGCGCCTAGAGCCAAGGGCAATGACGCGGGAAAGAGGTCGGCGGAAGGTTAGGCGGCTGGCGGCCAACAATACTGGCTGAGACCGGGGGGCTAATGAGCTACCCTCGTTTACTCCCGTTAAGTCAGCCACCAAGGGTAACGCTAACCGTATGGAAACCTTACGTATAACGTACACGTACCCTTATACCCTTATTACCCTCCTTCACCCGCGCGCGCTTATATATGCGGGCATGTACGTGAATAGCGGTTCCAGTAATCCCCGGGGAAAAGCACCCTTGCGCCACGCCACGCCGCCTTACCCTTAGCCCGTTCAACCCGGCACGAGCGCCCCAGACCCCGGCACGACCGCCCGCTCTCGCGGCGGGGTCGGCCTCTAGGGTAGGGTCCGCCGACCGCTAACGCTCTCCAGCGGCCCGCTACGGCGGTTGTTACCTGCTGCCGCCTAGACGACGTCGGCGCAGCCATGAACCCTCGTTCCAGCCGCGCCGTTACCCTTGTGCGGTCTTGCGGTCAGATCGGCGAGGGCTCGATCTTTGGTAGGGCGAGCTCTGGTGTTGCATCGAAGAGTTCAGCCGGCACGTAATAGAGCTTGACGGACTTGCCCTTGATCATCTTGTCCGTGTCCTTGAAATTTTTCTTGCCGACCGCTCTCCTTACCCATCGACCGACGATATTTGGCTTCATGTTTCCAAAGCTGGAGGTTTGGCGCCGCAGATATTTATGGAAATCCTCGAACCGGAAGTAGCGACGCCCCTCGTCCTCGTCGTGATATGGCTTACCAAGAAGGACTTCCGCCAACGACTCGGCCTTATGCTTATCGGTCAGGAACACGCGCAGCAGCGACCTCATCTCGTGCTCTTCCGTTTCAGTCTCTGGTATCGCCTCGAACTCGGCTCGCGCCCGCGCCTCGCGCAAACACTCGTACCACGTGTTCTGCTTCATCTGGTCGAAGACAGCTCCTAGCCGGGCAGCACACCTCACGTTGAAGGTGTAGTAGTGCATGACCTCTCTGACGGGCAGAGTGACGTCGCCCCAGCCTCTCAGCGTCAGCCGCCATTCATCCTCCTCGCCACCGGTAAGCACAACGATCTTTTCAATCGTCGGATATCGGTCGTCACCATCGCCGCCATCGGCCAGACGCGGCGGGTTCCCTTCCTTTTGCCCATGAGCATAGTTGCGATGGTATTGCTGATGGAAGTCGGTCTCGTTCTTGCCGCGCGCGTTCCACGCCTCGAGCACCCGCCGTTGCATCACCGCGTAGTCGATGTCTATGACGCTGGCGCATCTTCCTATGTCGCGCGCGATCTCCATCAGGGTGTCGTCTGCCTTTCCCCCCGGCGCTTCCGCCAGCTTGCGCAGCCACCCTTGCAACAGCTTTTCGAACTCCTCGGACGTCAGCGACCCTTCTGCCTTCTTCCGGTCGTCGGTCCGAGCCGGGGGTGACGCCTTCAGCGCCATGAGCTGCGCGGGTATCAGGGCCGACTCTTCGGCCAAATCCAGGAATTCTGGAAGCGACATCGCAAGACCGCTGTTCTTCACCGCATAGCGCGTCGTCTCCTCGCCCTGAAAGTACGGGACATTCAACCACCCGCCCGCCTTGTCTATATCCGAGGTTCGCGTCTGCTTCGGAAATATCTCGGTCTTTGCCGGGAAGCCCAGCAGATCGGAGAACTCGCGAAGCCTTCGCTGCAGATCGATGGCGGGCATTGGCTCCGAGAGGAAGACATATAGATGGGCACCGCCCGACTTACTGCGGCAAACGACCAGCGGCAGCCCATTCTGCCTCACGCGAGCGACAAGCTCCGAGTGCACGACGTCTCTGTCGTCAAGATCGATGGCGCCCCAAAGGCAGGTATCGTTGCTCCATAAAGGGCAGATGCCTAGCGGCCTCGTCCCGTCGAGATGAAGCTGCCAAAGGTCCGGTGTCGGCGGCTCGTATATCGTCTTTGCCGAGCCCCTTATACTGATCTTCTCGCCGGGCTGAACGAGCGTCGGCTCGTGTCTGTAGGTGCCGTGATGATCGGCACCACGGAACAATTCGAACAGGCGCTGTGCGGCAGAGGTCTGCGATGGGCTAGAAGGCTGAACACTCATGCTTCGCCCTCCGCCCGCGCCAAAGCCGCCTGCCAAACCTCCTCCTCAAAGCAGTCGTCGGGATCGTAGCCAACTGCCTTGAGCAACTGATCGTCCTCGTCCTTAATGAGTCGAAGGAATTCCCAATGCGCGTCGTTCTCTTGCTCGGTTCGATGACCGAAATCGAGAGGGGATGCTGTATTCCGGCCAACGATCCGCCGCTTGGATGCGCGGTCGAAAGCCGACAACAATCTCCGCAACGCATAGACTTCCGCCGGTAACGGCGACAGGCGGGGGCGGTGTAGCTCTGCATCCTCGTCTGGCACCCACCTCTTCATGTATAAGGGGGCTTCAACACTACCGAGCTCGAAGAGGCGAAACGGTGGATTGACCGGCAGACCCCTGGAATCCTGCCATTCCAGCAATCGTCGCTCACCGCCTCGCCAGCTATCAAATCCGAAGATGCGCTCGTGCTTGACTAATGCGAGCTTCAGCGGTGGTGCAGCGGCTTTACCGGCCGCGACTACGACGCTATAGTTGTCGGTGTCGATTGTTTTGAACAGCAAATCGAGCTTGATTTGATGACCCGCGCTTTGGACCAGCGCGGGTCTTCGCTTTTTAGGAGGCATGGGCGACCTCCTGCGGGTCGAAACGCCCTGCCGCGATAAAAGCGTCAATGTCGGCCTTCCGATACATGACCCGTCTGCCGCCGACGACCACCCAGGGCAAAGCCCGCCTTTTATGCCTCCACCAACGCATTGTCTGAGGGCTAACGCCGAGCATCTCTGCTGCGGTCTTGGGCGGGACAAGAAGGTTTCCGCCAGCGGTAGTGTATTCCTCAAGTAACTGCGACAATTCTATCTCCCTTCGAGAACTGTTGCCGGGATTGGCAATAGTAGACGTAAGATAGCTGGCAGCGACCGGGAGCGGCTACGCCGCGCGCTAGGCGCGCGGCAGCTTTTATTCTTAGGCGATCAGGCGGGCAGTGGTAACGGCGGCAAGCACTTCCGCTCCTATGCCTTTACTGGCCTTGTCGGTGCCGCGATGCGGATCGCAGATCGACTTGACCCTTGCCGCGAAGCGGTCGAATTCCTTCAGGAAGGCCGACCAGTCGGCGACCTCATAGGGCTCCGCGCGGTCGTGGTAGTCTAAGCAGAGATCGAAGGCGACAAGCCGCTCGGCCAGCGGCCCATGCTTCAACTCGCCGAGATCGACATAACGCTGTTTCAGTAAATTCACGTAGAGGCCGCGCCGCCTCATGGTGTCCGCGCGGTCCAGCGCGTTTGGAACCTGCCCACGATCGTGCAGAATGTTGCCCTCGATCATGCGGGCGACGAGACGGCGGAAGTCGCGGCTAACAGCCTCCGCCTCAAGACAGCGGCGTACCTCCGCCCATGCGTCGGGCTGCTTCCGGCTGAGAAGGTAGAAACCTCGGCGAATGGCCCGCTGCTCCCGACGCGTGATTTCGTACCGGGGGAGGGGCGCGGCGGTCCTTAGCTTGGTGTCGCCTTCGGGGGAGAGGGCGGCGGGGTCGAAATCCGTATCCGCCACCGTCAGCTCGTTGGTTCGGTGCAGCCATTCCCAAATCGCGCGGGTATCCGACTTGTTCGATGGTCGGGCTGGTAGGCTCAATTTTCTTCTCCCCTGATCGGCACCACCTTACCTTTCTTCGCCGCTGCCTTCACGTTACGCTCGCGCCGCGCCGCTGCCGACCGTGCCGCCTCGGCCAGCACCTCGCGGCTGACGTGGGTATAGCGCATCGCCGTGGCGACTGACTTGTGCCCGACGACTGCCATTCCTACCGCCATCGGCAGGTCGGAGTCCGTGTAGGTCTTCGTGCTGAACCAATGCCTGATGGTATGCGAGCTAATCCCGTAACCCCCGGTCACATCAGCTTCCTTCATCACGCGCTTGAAAGCAGAACCCAGAACATCCACGCGCAGCGGCAGCTCCGGGTCGGTTGCCGGGCAGACCCACGGCGAGCCGACGAATCGGGGGGCGGCTTTGAGCAGCCGCTCCACTTCGGGCGTGATGGGCTTCTCCAACTGCCCAGTCTTGGTCCTGGGCCAAATTATCAGCCCGGCCTCGCGGTCAATGTAGCTCCACTGCAATTTGCACACTTCGCCCGCCCGCGCCCCCAGAGCGAAGATGAGGCGGACGGCTAGTGCCGTCGAAGGCTGCAGGCGACCCTCCGCAGCCATCGTGTCCGTTGCCGCCAGAAGGCGCGCCACCTCGTTTTCCGTGAAGAGCCTCGTCCGCCGCTTCGTACCCTTCAACCCGAGCTCCTTGAAATCCAGCGGCGGCGGCAGTGCGTTGCCGTAGAGCGTGGCCTTCTTCTTGCTGCGCGACCAGTTGAGCGCCGCCCGCAGTAATCGCATCGCGCCCTCGGCCTGCGCCTTGGCCGGGGGCAGGGGCTTGGCATTCGGACTGGGTTTCTTGCTGCGACGCTGGCGCGGGCGCTTGCTCAGCCTGTCGAAGAGCGAGTGTACGTCCTCCATCGTCAGCGCCGCCAGCTTGATCTTGCCGATCTCGGGCTTAAGAATCTTATTCGCCGTCCGCTCGTACTCATCTGCCGTCTTTTGGGCCAGTTCCGACTTCGCGTGCTCGGCCACGAACAGGTCGAGCATGTAACCCACCGTAGCTGCATTGCTCTTCCGGTTGGCCTCACGCTGCGCCTCTTCCCGCTCGGCAACAGGGTCCTTCCCCCGGTGATACTGATTGGCCATCTCCTGCGCTTGCGCGAAGGCATCGTCGGCGGTTGTCGCCTTAATGGTTGCCCACTTTGGCTTGCCGTTGGCGCGGTAGACGTAGACAAACGTCTTAGCGCCGCTCGGCCGTATGCGTAGGCCGAAACCCGTTAGGCGGCTGTCCCAGATTAGTCGGGTAGTCTTTCCGTCCTCGTGGGGCTGGGCGTTCTCCAACACGGCACGGGTGATTTTCTTCTTCGGCTCTGTCTGCTTGCTCACGGCTAGCCTCCGGGCTATCTTGCAGCTAACGCGCTCTCCGGCGTTAGCCCGCGCGCTCCAGCTGTAAACTAACGTGAGTTTTCCAGAAAAGCTAGTATCTTCAATTAAATACCAGCGTATGCCAGCTCCAGGCTAACGCCACCGGCTGCCGTACCTGCCTACTTTTAATCAGTAGGTCTCGGGTTCGAACCCCGACGCTCTCACCAAAAATTTCCAAGAAAAACAAATGCATAAAGTTTCGAATGTTGAGCGATCGCTTCGGCGAATCGGTCCGGGGGAAAATCTAGGGGAAAATCGGCCTCCCGTTTTCCCCGGCCTTGTGGCATCCTTTTCCGATGCCCGCGCCGTCGAAAAGAACGCCGTCCTCCGATCCGCATCGCTCCCTGCGGGCAGTGACGGTCCCGAATCCGTACTTCTCCCCGGCGCATGACGGTGAGGCGGGCAACCCCCGAACCATTCCGGCGATCATCAACCTCAAGGAAAGCGCCATCACGATGTTGGCCTCGCGCGGCCGGATCGACGCCGCTCAGCTCACCGCCGCGACGAGGTTCCGCGCCTTATGGGAAGCGGTGTGCCGGGGCACGCGGGCTATCGACTACGGCCGGGAGCCGGTGGACGGGGGCGGTCGTGCGGACCCGATCAGCCATAGGCAGATGCACGCGGCCGAGGAGCTTCGGCGCGTCCGACCTCTGCTGGGCGAGGAGGGTTTCTCGCTGGTGTCGCGGATTTGCGGCGAGGGCTACTCCCTTGGTGAAGTCGTCCGCCCAGGTAGCAGCAAGCGGGCCAAGCTCAAAGCCGCCCGTGATCTCCGCCAATACCTCGATCTGCTCTGTGAACTGTGGCACCTGTCCAGCCGGCGCTGATGCCCCTCATTGCCGCCAGGGCGCGCCGACAGCGCGCTTCGTGCGTAAGGCCGGCGGGAAGCATTGCGGCGGGAGGAAATCGTCGCTAGGGGCCATTGCCCGCGCGGGAAGATACTATTTCACCACGCGGGGCTTTGGGCGCGTGGGACCTCGCGGCGGAGGTTCAGGTCTGAGGTGAGATAGAAGCTCCGCAAAAGCGGCGATCTTCGCTTTCCCCTCGGGGCGGATCGGATCAAACCTCTCGGAATCAGCAATCATGCTCGCGGCGACCGCATTGAGATTGATCGCTGAGCGCTGACGAAGCTCGCTGGCAATAGCCTTGATGGCTAGCTGATTGGCGATAATGCTCTCTCGCTGATCAATGAGGCTGAGGGACATTTTTTGCATGAGCGCGAGCGTATCCTGGACGATGCCGACAATGTGCATGAAATCGTCCGACGAGGAGGAGCTTTTCGCTGATGTCAGATAGTCTTGCACGTCCTTTAACTTCTCAATCAAGTCATCTCTTTCGTCGCCCATAACCGCGCACCTCATCTTGAGCATTGGGTGGTAACGCAGTCTATGACAAGCGCCCAGCGTGTAACCAACTGTAGATACGCGTTCGCCGCAACAAATTTGCCGCGCCGCTCATAACGGATTGAGCAAGCGCCTCCTCATGCCGGAGGACGTATCGGGCTTTTGACAGTGAAGCCGCCGAAACCTCTTTCTCTGGGAAAGAAGTTGAGCTCGGGCGAGCTGCTGAAGGAATTCGACGCACGGGGCGATCATCGAAAAAGTGGGGATGCCCCTACTTCTTCCCGGCGCGAAGTGGCCGAAGCCGCAGGGATGTCAAAAGATCAACAAGCCACCGCCGTCCGCGTCGCCAACGTGCCGGCCGATGAGTTCGAGCGGCAACAGGCCGCAACCGAAGCCGGGACAGCTATCCCGGTCTCTCATTACCGGACCTTTAAGATGCAACCTAAGACGGTAAAAAGCACCATTAAATCCTAGGGTAGTTTTAGTGTCCTCGGTCTGATAGGTTTGTGGGTGTCTGCCTTACCAATCCAACAGCGCAACAGTGGAGATCGTCATGACCGATAATTCTAAGACTCCTCCCGCCAAGAAGACAATCCAAGACCCCCCAGAATACGCTGCTGCCCCCAGACAAGCCGCGGGTCGCATGGGCACCGGCAACATCGCTGGCGAAGCCGCTCTCAAGAAGGCACCGAAAGGTTCGTTAACGGGCGGTTCCGGTGATTGGCTAGGCGGGCCGCAAAACGGGGCCGAAGCGCCTGGCTCCAAGGAGAGTGGTCCGACAGGCTCGGGGAAAGCGCAGGGCGAAGGGGCAAGAAACCCCCAAACCGGCGAACGAATTGCAAGGAACCCCCAAACGGGAGAGTAGCAGCCGATACTGCTGCGACTTCGCTGTACCCACGTGGCGTCGGCGGATGACACCCGCTTCGTGAACATCCTTGCGGGAAAGGCCGATGTCGGCGGCGGTAGGTTCAACGTTCCCGTTGGGGACCTTGAAATTGCGGCCGCCACCATGCCCGGCAACCTCGCCGCGCTCTTGTGCCGCGTCATATTCATCCGCAAGCCGCCGCTTGGCGTTGGAAACAGGAGCGGGAGCGCCCCACCTTCGGCAGTTAGAACAACCACCCCAGAAACATGACAATCAGAAAGAGCCCCACCAAACCAGCAACCCATGAACTGATGCTCGGATTGGTGTTTTGATTGTCTGATTTCCGTTTGCTGATCTTTGAGGAAACGCTAATCCCGGTCCCAGGGATACCAGCGCTGACGCGCTGCCCCGACGTCCCCACTGTGTAGCCCGCACCCTTCGGACCAACGCGAATGCTGGCGCCCTTTTTGCTTATGTTGAGCCGGAGCCCCGGCGCGAGTTTTAACGACTTCCTGAACCGCATAGCCATGCAGGTTCCCCCCAATTTTAACAACCCCTGAATAGTCGCTGCTCTCAGGGCATGCCGCAAGTAATGAAATTGACGGATACCGGGGGTGCCGGGATAGAATTAACCAGATCATCGGCCTATCGGGCAATTGACATATTCAAGAGCATCGATCCGTTTTACCAGCTTGCCTGAAGCAAGAAGATGACCGCATTCAAGGCTGCGCCTTGCAGGGGAGACACATTAGCCCGATATTCTCTGAATATTATTGTGTAGTACTGTGTCAACATAGAGCTTAAACCCAACCGCCCCCTTTGCGTTGGCTTAGCCGAATGGCATTCTGGGTTGATAGATTCGACATTACGAGCAGGCATGGCAAAAGGGCGGGAGAAGAAAAAGCAGCACTATGTACCCCGCGCCTACCTAAGCGCATGGATTGACTCGGCAACGCCACCCGGCCAAACGCCTTACGTATGGATTTTCGACAAGGAAGGCGGCGCCGGAAAACGGAAGAGCCCTGAAAAGACATTCATTGAAACCGATATCTACACGATCCCTATGGTCGATGGGTCACGTGATCTGCGCTTGGAAGACGGGCTGCAACAGCTGGAGCAAGGTATCAGCACGTTACGCCAGGAATTTTTGAAAGAAAGAAGGCAGCTCCCAACCATACGGCACGTCAAACTGATAGCCTTTCTCTCCGCAATGCAGGCACGCACGCCAGCATTCCGCGAACATCATCGTAATCAGTACCAGAAGCTTCTGACGATGGGCGATGAAATTTTGGCGCAGATGGCGACCAAGACGCCAGATGAGCGGGGTCGGATAGGCGCTCTTCCTCACCTCTCGAACGGTCGTCCGTTCATGACGATGGACCAAGTCCGCGAGATTGCGGAGCGCCCGATTCAGGCACTGCTGCCTCGCAATCTACGCATCGAGGTGCCGATTCTTGTCCAAATGCAGTCAACAGTTCTCTGTGCCACTGGCAACGCCGAGTTCATCACTTCCGATGCCCCCGTATCAAGATATGATCCAGAAGCGCATAAACGGCCCTTGATGCTTCAGAGCGCCGGACTCGCGTTCCCAACGATCGAAATCGTCATGCCATTGTGTCCTCGAATAGCTCTCCTCGTGCACCACGTTCAACCAGTGTCACAGGGCATAAAACCGATTGTCTATTGCAACGTTGAGGAAGCGATTGTTGAAGAGGTCAACCGGCGCACCCGTGCGTTCGCGCATGAGCATGTTGTCTCTTCACGAGATCAATTCAAACCGGAGTGGCTCGGATTGGAGCGCATAATTCATGAGGATTGACAAGCGCGGCGATCAGCCACTTCGAGCATCATCAATCTGCCGTCCTCGATCCTGCCGCGATCCGGATAGTAGGCTTGGCCTTTGTGGTGCCGGCCTGGGCTTCCAAAAGCAGGAGGCGAGGTAGGTCTCGGGTTCGAACCCCGACGCTCTCACCATGAAATCAAAGACTTACAAGAAAATTGGTGATTTTGAGCCCTCGTAAAGTCACACGCGTCACACGGCTAATTCGTCGTACGCTTCTGCATCGTCGCCTTGATCCGCTGCGGAATCTCTTTCGTCGCGCGAGATGATTGACCCATCATTTGATGACGAGGGATGGCGGGAGCCTTATCTAGCCAGGATTGGACGCGTCAGCCTACGGAGAAAACGACTGACTGCACTCTTGGCCGAGATCTGAATTGGGGGCGTAACTACGCCTGTTCCAAGGTACTGTCGCCCCTTATTCGTCAGGGAGAGTGTTTCGGTGAAGCCAAAGCCGCCGCCATTAGTCTCTCTTGTGATCAAACCAAGCAACTCCGCCTCTGCATCCCAGGGGGAATAGTGATCTTCCAAGACCTCGATACTGCCACCCTTGTCGGCGATTTCGCCGAGCATAGTCTTGATATCCACGCGAAGCCCTTACCCAAATAGCCCGGCAGCCGAACGTGAGAGCATTATCCCATCGCGTCTAAGAGTGAACAGTACAATTTCTCGGTATGAAAATTTACACCTATATCAAGCTGCCCTCGCAACAAGATCAGGACCGATGACGCCCCGCGATCTCAGGCGAGACATGCAGTAAGGACCGCCATCGAGAATCGATGCGCGAGACACCGGCGAAATCGGATCTGCAGGTGGCACCGAGCGGAATAGTCGCCTCAGGGCAGCGGCAGGTGAGAGTAATGATTTCTTTTCGATTGGCGCGCGGCTCACCGCTAAACGGTCTGGCCCCATATGGCGCGCGTGAACCGCGACGTCACTCGGAGGAATAAAAAAGCCCCGCCGAAACACGGCGAGGCTCTGATGCTACCGATCCGAGAAACTCTTATTAGAACTTCACACCGATACCGAACTTCAGTTCGTGCTGGTCGAGGTCGACATCAATGCCCAGGATATCTTTTTCGCCGTAGTCGTTGAAGCGATATTCGCCGCGGGCGAAGATGTTGTTGGTTATGGCAAAGTCGACGCCGGCACCGACGGTGTAGCCGTTGAACGTCTCGGTTTCCTTGTCGAAGCCGGGCGCATCGACGTAACCGCGCGTGGCGGCCCAGCCGGCTGCGCCGTAAATCAGAGCCTTATCAAAGGCGTAGCCAACACGACCGCGAACGGCTCCAGCCCAATCCGTCCCGACTTCTGCACCCAGCGCGTCCTCTTCATTCCAATTGTATTCGAGGTTTCCTTCGATGCCCACGACAAAGTTATCGAACTGGAAATTGTAACCTGCGAACCCGCCGAAGACGCCGCCGTTGAAATCCTCAGAGGCAGAGGCACCGCCGGCGCTGAAATCACCGTTCAGCCAAGCGGCGCCGCCATCGATACCGAAATACGGACCCGACCAGGTGAAAACAGGTGCCGCCGCAACCGGGGCGGTCGGGGCCTCCTGAACGACATCGGCCGCAAAGGAAGTGGTAGCGACAAGTGCGAGAAAGGCAGTGGCGATAGCTAACTTCATCTTGGTACCTCATGGAATTACATTAGAGCTAAATAATATAGCAACTACTCAACAGAAGGCTGTAGCAATAAGGACACACTCGCGAAAATGTAGGCTGTCGTACAAGTTGTTTTATCGCCGGGAGAGAGGGGAGGGCCGAAGCCGGCGTCGTCAGAAGTCGTCCTGATCAGGGCACACGGATCGTCGATTTGCCTTTCCGAGACCTTCGACCCCGGAACCAAACCCGCTCGCATGGAATTTGACCGCTGAGTAATCTTGGAGGTCTCCGATGGACAAGACACCGAAAACGGCCATCCGTGGAATGATGTTGTACGTGCTCGCTCTCATCGTCTTGGGCGTTCTGGCGGGCGCCGTCTACACGATCTATGGCCATCCCGCCGATCCGTCTGAGCGGCCAGCGGCGGAGACCATTCCGCAAAAGGCCACAGCTCCGCAGTGAGCGGCACCATCCCGGTTATTCTTAATCGCCCTTCGAGAACGAATGGTGACATGGAAGGCGTTTTTGGAAACGCCTGGGGTTCTACGCCAGGAAGCCGCACAGGCGGCAATGAAAAGGGCTTTGGAAGGCAAGGCGGAAAAGTGGTCACCGATGAGGAATGGCGCGCGGCCAAGCCCGTTCAGCGCAGGCGAATGATTACCGTGGGCGCCTATAGTACCCCTACCCAAACGGAGTAACTTTCGCTTTCTCGGTGCGCCTATCGGGTAATCTTGACAGTCGCTTGCATTCTGACACCCTGCAGCTATGGGGAGTGGTCGTGGCCGCGGGGGAAAGCATGAATATTTCTAAGAACGCAAAATCAGTTTGCTTCTTTCTCTCTTTGACGTTGCTTTCGGCTCATCAAGCATTCGCGTTCACTCTTACCCGCCGTATAAGTGTCCCGGACTGGATGGATCCCTATATGGCCATATTTGTAGTTGGCGCATTGTTTGGTTATCTAGGATTGGTGGTGACAAAACCACGCGGAGTGCCTGTTAAGCAGCTTTCTAGGGTGAAAATTTCACCCCTCGCAAACTTCTTTCGCGTCTTCTTTGGTTCCATGTTTCTCACGTTCATGGCTATGCTGTTTGTAGGCATGGCCCTTCGTCGGTACGCCGAATATTAAATGCCGGCATATGATTTGGATGAGGACTGCGAAGTCGACGGGTCAGCAATGCAAGAACATCGATTTAGCGCAGACCCACCGTGTCGGGAAAATAATTGCTTTCAAGCATAGTTGGATATGCGGGTTCCGGAGCGCCTTTAGCATCATTGTTTCCTCAGTGCACAATGATGCCTATTTCGCCTCGATTGCGTGAAGCTGAACGGAAGTCCGCGTTGCGAGATCACCGCATCGAGCCGGGTTACGCAACATGATGAGGCCGCGGCGTACGCACGCCTTCTGCATCCCGCGTCTCGTGTGCGCCGCAGGCACAGCCCTGCGCAACACCTACGCACCCAACAGATGATCCTCTGGCCGGATCGCCGCGGCGACGGCCGGGTCGGCCGGAAAACAAGCGGCATCCGGGGCTGTCGATTTCTATTGGCAAGGTCCCGTGTTATGATCCCGGAAGTGGCGTTGTTCGCCCGTGTTGTCTGCACAGAGACTTGTCCAATGAGTGAAATGGACGTGCTTTTTGCCACCCTGCGACAGGCGGCCGACCCGCAGACGGTCGAGTGCATCGAAAACGTCGTCAGGCATGGCGCCGATCGCGATCTCAATCGCATCAATGCGCTTGCTTTCGCCGAAAAACACCATCTCGACGAAGAGAAAACCATCGCCGCCTTTCTGCATGCCGCCCGCATAGGCGCGTTCGAGATGACCTGGAATGTGCTTTGCCCGGGATGCGGCGGCGTCCTTGACAGCGGCGCAACGCTCAAAGGCGTCGTTCAGGACACCTATCACTGCGCGCTTTGCGCGGCCGGATATGAACCGACGCTCGACGAGATGGTCGAGGTCACCTTCACGGTCAGTCCGCGCGTGCGCAGGATTGCCGCCCACGAGCCCGACCGGCTGCCGCCGCTCGAATATTACCGCCAGATCTTCTTCAGCTCCGGCGTCGACCTGCCGGAGGATCTGGAAGCGAAGTTTCAACGCATTCTGCTGGAGATGATCGAGCTGGCGCCGGGCGAGAAGGCATTCGTGTCGCTGCAGCTGCCGGCGCAATTCGTCATCATCTTCGATGCGGTCACGCATTCCGCGCAGTTCATCGACGTGCAGGGCGAGCCAACCGGCGAACGCCAGAACCTCTCCATGGTCATCAGCCGCGGGCATGCGCTGAACGAAACCGTGACGTTGCGCCCGGGTCTGCTGCGGCTCACCCTCGAGAACCATACCGATCGCCGGGTGGTGCCGAATGTCTGCATCGCCGGAGATGACCTGCATGACCTCTTGGGCCGCCGGCGGGCTTTTCTGACGGCCAAGCGTCTGCTGACGAACCAGAGCTTCCGCGACATCTACAGGACCGATACGCTTGACGTCGACCAGCGCCTGAAGATCACCAGCCTGACGTTCCTGTTCACCGATCTGAGGGGCTCGACGGCACTTTACGAGCGCGTCGGGGATCTTGCCGCATTCGACCTGGTGCGGGCGCATTTCCGCGTTCTTCACGAGATCGTCGCCACCGAGGCGGGCGCCGTCGTCAAGACGATCGGCGATGCTGTCATGGCGACCTTCCCGAGCCCGGATCGCGCGGTCGCTGCCGCACTCAGAATGCGCGAGGCGATGAGCCGGTTGAATGCCGAACACGGCAGCGAAGACCTGCTCCTGAAGATCGGCATCCATGAGGGACCGTGCCTTGCCGTCAACCTCAACGACCGGCAGGACTATTTCGGCCAGACCGTCAACATCGCCTCCCGCGTCCAGGGCCTTGCCGACCCCAACGTGATCATGACGACGGAAGCGATCGTCGAGGATGTCCATGTCTCGGAGATCCTGCGTGACAGCGGCGTCACCTCGGCGTCCCGGATGGCGGAACTCCAGGGCATCGGCAGGGAGGTCAGGATCTTCGCCCTGTCGTGAGCGCCGTTGCGCGAGTTGGCAAACCTCGCCGCCATCCTCAGCCTTGTGCTGCCGTTGCGGTACAAGCCCGAGCATGACGAAAAGCGAGGTTGAACCTTGTCAGCCGTCTGAATGCCGGGGCGTCAGCCCCGGCATTCCGATTTACGCCACCAGACCCTTGGTCAGTTCCAGCGCCTGCCGTTCGAACAGCCGCCGGTAGATGCCGCCGTTGAGGCGGATCAGTGCCTGGTGGTCGCCCTCTTCGACGATCTTGCCCTTGTCGAAGACCAGCAGCCGGTCGAGGGCGCGGACCGTCGACAGGCGGTGGGCGATCACCAGCGTCGTGCGGCCGTCCATCAGCCGTTCCATGGCCTGCTGGATCTGCACTTCGCTCTCGCTGTCGAGGCTCGACGTCGCCTCGTCGAGGATCAGCACCGGCGCGTCGGCGAGGAAGGCGCGGGCGAGGGCGACGCGCTGCCGCTCGCCGCCCGACAGCTTGACGCCGCGTTCGCCGACCATCGTTTCATAGCCCTTGGGAAGGCTTATGATGAAGCCGTGCGCATTGGCCTGTTTCGCCGCCTGCTCGATCTCGCGCCGCGAGGCGTTCGGTCGGCCATAGGCGATGTTTTCCGCCAGCGTGCGATGGAACAGGATCGGCTCCTGCTGCACGATGGCGATCTGGCCGCGCAGGTCTGATTGCCTGACGTCGGCGATATCCTGTCCGTCAATGCGGATGGCGCCCGAATTGACGTCATAGAGGCGCTGGATGAGCTTGACGAAGGTCGTCTTGCCCGAGCCCGAATGCCCCACCAGGCCGACGCGCTCGCCCGGCTTGATCGTGACGGAAAAGTCCTCATAAAGCGGATCGGGATGAGCGCCATATTGGAAGGTGACGCGGTCGAAGACGATCTCGCCCGTACCGATCGCGATCGGCCTGGCGTCCGGCTTGTCCTCGACACCAAGCGGCATCTTGTCGAGCAGCACCAGCTCTTCCATATCGTTGACGGCGCGCTGCAGGTTGCGAATGTCCTGGCCGACATTGCGCAGATACCCCTGCAGAACGAAGAACATCGCCAGCACGAAGGTGATGTCGCCAGGCGTCGCCAGCCCCTGCCGCCACATGATGAGGCCCGTTCCCAGAATGCCCGCCTGCATGGAAACCATCATGAAGCCCTGGATCGTGCCGCTGAATGTACCCCGCTTCCATGTGCGCCGCGTGCGCCTGTCCCATTTGGCCAGCACGTGGCGCAGGCGCAGCTCTTCGCGGTTTTCGGCGCCGAAGGCCTTGACCACCGAATTGCAGCTGATGGCATCGGCGAGCGCGCCGCCAAGCTTGGTGTCCCAGGCATTGGCAAGCCGCGCTGCCGGCGACACGAAGCCCATGGAAAGCGCCACGGTCGCGCCGATATAGATCAGCGACCCCAGAGCCACGAACAGACCCATGACCGGCCAGTAGCTGCCGAGCACGAGGCTGGCGCCGACGAGCATGACGATCGATGGCAGCAGCGCGACCAGCAACAGGTCGTTGAGCGAGTCGAGTGCCCACATGCCGCGGGTGATCTTGCGCACGGTCGAACCGGCAAAGCTGTTGGCGTGCCAGTCGGTGGAGAAGCGCTGCACCTTGTGGAAGCCGTTATTGACCACATCCGCCATGATGCGCAGCGTTAACAGGATGATGCCGTTGAAGATGAACCAGCGCAGCACCACGCTGGCAAGGCCCAGAACCACGACCATGACAAAGGCGCTGAGCGCGCCATCGGCCGCGTTGCCGCCGGCAATGGCATCGACGATCCGGCCGGAAAACACCGGCACCATGACTTCGGCCAGCGTGCTGGCAACGACCAGCACGATGATGGCGCCGACCAAAACAGGCCGATGGGTCCAATGATGAAAAACAAAGCCGAGCACCTGGCGATAGGCATCGGCGCGAAAATCGAGCTTCTTGCGAGTCATCTTAACCTGCCCGGCCCGGATTTCGGCGACCGGTCCTCAAAATCGAGAGTGAGATGCCACAGCCCAGGCGGGAGACAAAATGATCCCGTCAGATCAATCGGGCTATGAAGGATGAAAAAACCGCATGTCTGGCGCGCTGGAGGCGGGCCGCGAATGGAAGTGACCTAGCGTCGGCACATTCCATGCGGGAAGCTGTCGATGAATGCTGGTGTCATGCAACGCCTCCCTGTGTTCGATCTGGAGTGTTAGATCTGAGCGGTGAGCGTTATGTAGCGGAGCAATTCGCCATTGCCAAGCGGATTTTTACAACCTTGCAGGCAGTGATGCGGAAACGACACAGCTTATGAGCTTGCATCCTGCGGTATCCGTCCGTCTGTTGCTGCGCGCAGACACTGCCAAGCCCTGCGCCCGTCAATAGCTGCACGAGCGCGCGTTGCCGGGTCTGAATCCACCGGCACAAGCCGGGTTCCTCGATGTATCCAGCTGATATTGAAAATCCTCGCTGTCGTGCCGACCAGGTGAGGTGCAGGAAGACGCGATGGCGGAGAGGCCGATCAGCACTCCGGCTGCGGTCAAGCTCATAAATCGGTTCATCTGCGTCTCCTCCAGGGTTGATCGGCGCGCGCAATCTATCATGGCGGCATATGCAATTGCGAGGAGAGCTGGACGCGATCATGCGCATCCGAGCATGCGATTTGCACATTTTATGTCCGGTCGATCCGGCCACGCTATTCTGTCGTTATGGAAGTAGTTGCACTGTGTTTGCTGGCGAACCAAACCTGATTTGTCTTGAATTACTCAAGCTTTTTCAGTAATATAATCCCATAAAAAAGTAATATAAATGGGAGGATACTATGCCAGAAGCTCGGTTCGAGCCGGTTTTTCTTCGTCGTCAACATTTCGTCGCTGAGATCACAAGTCTCGACGAAATCTTCGATTTTCTGGAAGAGTGGCCGCAGGACAAGCGAGGTTTGGCATATGACACGCTGCTGAAGGCATGCAGGGATACGGCGAGCGGCCGTTTCCCGCTGAACGCGGCGCGGGAGAATTTCCGGCGGTTTCTGAAGATGTCGGGCGTGCTGGCGAAGGCCGAAGGCGCGGCGAAATTCGAACCGCTGATGAGCGATCATCCGATCGGCAATGCCTGATCACAAGCGCACAGCCGCGGCCGAAAACGAGGCGGGTTCGGCCGCCGCGAGAAAATCGGCGGTGCGCTGATGCATGTCGCCCGGAAATGTGCAGCGGTTCCGGGCGACATGCATAAAAACAAAGAGTTTTAGCTCAGGTGCCGGCTGGTATTGCTCCAGTCGCATCGGAAAACCAGCATCGGCTTGGAAAATCCCTTGAGCCGGCGGCGCGTCGCGTGGGCGAGGACATCGGTCGCGCCATATTCCCGGAAAATATTCTCCGACACCAGGATCTGGTCGCTGGCGGCTGCCGCGCAGAGGCGGGCCGCCAGCTGCACGGTCGAGCCGAAGAGGTCGTTGCTGTCCTCGACCGGCTCGCCGCAATCGAGCCCGATGCGGATATGGATCGGCTGGGCATTGTTGCTGCCGTTATAATGTTGGAATTCCTGCTGGATCGCCATGGCGCATTCGACGGCTGCCGTCGTCGCCGCGAAGGCCGCCATGATGCCGTCGCCAGTGTGCTTGACTTCGCGGCCTGATTTTTTGCCGAGGCATCGGCGCACGATTGCGTCATGGGCCCGGACCAGCTCTGTCCCCATACGGTCGCCGAGGCGCGCCGTCATCTCGGTCGAGCCGACGATATCGGTAAAGAGGATCGCCCGGTGACCGGGATCCATTTGCGGCGACGACTGGCCGGGCGCCGGATCGGGGTCATTGATGCGGCCGAGAAAGGCCTCGACCGCCGACAGAGCCACCTCGACGATCTCATTGGCGACAAAGCCGTGCGCCTCGCGATGCACGCATTGGACGGTTTCCATATCGGGCGCATCCACCAGGCAGAAGGCTGTCCCGCGCCGCTCGTCGAACCAGTAGGTGAGGAACTTGACGCCGTACTGATCCTGAATGTCGATATCCATCCGATGCGCCTGGGCAACCTCGGCGGGCGAGGTACCTTCGAGATAGTGCCGGTCCATGAAGATGGGCATCGCGCGTCCTCCCAGATCCGCCGCGTGCAAGAAGCGGTATTGTACGATCCGAATGCCTCCCCGTCCACCTTCGGGACAATCAACGATGCGTTCGTGGCGCTGCGTTGCTTCCGGAAAAGGAGTGCGTTGCTGCATCGTCGGCAGAATATGCAAGAAAATAGCCAGTTTTAACGAGTAGGCCCGGTGCGCTAAGTCTGATATTTACCATAATCTGTCATTTAATGACTGATTGCAGGGTTTCCGGACCCCCTCGAGAGGCTTCAGGCGTTTCCCCGTTCTCAGGCCTCGCCCGCCGGATCCTGGTTGGAGAGACATGTCTGTCGCGGCTATGATTGGCCAAGATCGAAATGCGCCGCCAACGGCACGCAACTTGCATATTATCGATTAGCTCGCCGAAATCAGGAAAAGCTGTAGCAAAGTGAGACAGAGGGCACATTTTCGACCGGTCGGCCTGGCCTCGATGGGGCTCGGGCACTATGCCGTTATCAACTCTGTGTGGGATGCCGCGCGCACGCTCCTCCATGACTGGCCGGTGGACGACGGCGAGGAATATTTCGAAGCCGTCAAAGCCTGCCTGGATGCGATCATCGGCGATCTGCCGCCGGATCATGTGCGGGCCGCCTTCGTCAGGGCTGCGCAGGAGGCGGGCATCGCCGTCATAGAAGCCGCCGACTGAACAGCGGCCTCATCTCGATCTCCGTTTTCTCCCGTTTCCACGTGAAGGTCCCGCGGCGCTTGACTTCTGCGGGCAACGGTCTAGATTGGAACAAAACAGGAACACTGGAGATGGTCATGACACATACGGAACAGGTGATCGCCAACGCCCTGGCCCTCGTCGAAGCCTCCCGCGCGGCCCGCGAACGGGATCAGCAGCGTCGCGCCGCCTGGCAGAAAAAGGTCGAACTCAGCCGGCCGCTGCCGCCCTTGCCGCGGCCGGTCCAATTGCCGCTGGCGTTGAACTGATGCAGCCGGCAAAGTCATTCAGGCCCGATCCGGCGTGCTCTACCTCGGCTTGGCCCGATCGCGCATGGGAGGTGGAGGCCGTGCTCGCCTGGCATGACGACGATGCCAAGGCGGCGATCCGCACGCTGCTCGACGACTGCAGGCATCTGCGCCGGCAACTGGCGCTGGCGGAAAGCGTGATGAGCCGCGGAATGGCCCGCGGCTGGACACCGCGATACGAACGCGACGCCCTCTGAAACGTGCCTGCGGCGACGTCTGTTGCGATCGCCGCGACCGGGGCGGTCATGACTGTTGGTCCGCAACCGGGCCAAGGCCGACAGTCGCGAGATAGGTTTCCAGCGCTGAAGCCTCGCCGGATGCGACGATGGCGCCGATATAACCGTCCGGGCGCACGAGCACCTTGTCGCCCGGTGTCAGGGCATAGGCTTCGCGGAAATGCCCTTCTTCGTCGATGACATCGCCGCCCCGGCCGATCCTGTGGATATGCAATCCGTGGCGCGGCGGCACGGCCGCCTGGCCGACCTCGTAGCAGAGCAGGGTCCAGTGGGCGCCCTTGAACATCTCGAACAGACGTCTTGGCTGGCCGGCTGCACCGGTGAGCGGCGCGTCCGGCGCGCGGTCGCCGGCAAACACGCCGCCGCGGCGTTCCGGCTTTTCCAGCGCAAGCGAGGATTCGGGATAGCCGATGTCGAGCTGATGGACGTCGCGGCCGCGCCTGATATCGCCGCGCTTCAGAGCATCGAGTAGTCTGGTCGCCAGGCCGAGCATCGCCGCGGCGATCGGGCGACGCTCCTCCTCATAACTGTCGAGCAGCGCATCGCAGGCGCCGGCCGCGACCGCCGCCAGTTTCCATCCGAGATTATAGGCGTCCTGGACGCTGGTATTGAGGCCCTGGCCGCCGGTCGGCGGATGTGTATGGGCGGCATCGCCGACGAGAAAGACGCGGCCAAGCCGGTAGCGATCGGCAAGCCGGGCATTCATGTTGAAGGCCGAGGCCCAGGAGACCGAGCGCACGAAAATGTCGTCGCGGCCGGTGCGCTCGCTCACCAGCGCGGTCAAGCCGGCGGCCGACAGGTCGATTTCGCCGTCAAGCGGGATTGGCCCCTGGATCTGGAACAGATCGGTTCCCGCCAGCGGGCAAAGCGCCAGCTGCCGCTGCATGTCGCCTTCACCGAAGCGATGCCAGGCATCGCGGTCCAGTCCCGTCAATTCGACATCGGCGACAATGGCGCGCACGCCGAGCGTCTTGCCGGGAAAACCGATATCCAGCGCCTGGCGTACGAAGCTGCGGCCGCCATCGGCGCCGACCAGCCATCGCACGCGGATGGTCTCTTCGCCGGATCGGCCCTTGAGCCGCGCCGTCACGCCCGTCTCGTCCTGCTCGAAACCGGTGAGCTCGCATCCGAATTCCGGCCGGTGCCCCAGCTCGATCAGACGCTCGCGCATCACGCCCTCTGTCAGAAACTGCGGCACCATCAGCGGAAGACGATAGGGCTCGGCAGGCGTCGGCTCCTCGCGCAGGACGGCGTCGGATTCGCCGACACTTCCGTCGTCGCGATATTCCCGCTGCCGAGGATATGCGCCGCCGCCCGCGACGACCCGGTCGAGGATGCCGAGATCCTCGAAGACCTCCTGCGTGCGCGGCTGAATACCCTTGCCGCGCGAGCCGCGGAACGGGTCGTCCAATTTCTCGATCAGACGGAAAGATACGCCACGCCTGGCCAGCTCGATCGCCAGTGTCAGCCCGGCCGCACCGGCCCCTGATATCAGCACGTCGATTGCAGAATTCTGTGTCATTGTCGTCTCCATATGTGTATTATGCACATAATTGGAGAATCATCATGACGTCAAGAAAAAATGTGCATAATACACATATGTCGGAAAAACTGCGCGAACTGCATGGGGCCCTGATCGAGATCGTCAGCGTCATGAACCGGCCTCAGCGCGACGAGCAGATGGTGCGCGAGGCGGGCATTTCGCTCGACCGCGCCCTGTTTCCGCTGCTGGTCATGGTGGAGCGCCTCGGTCCGATCGGCGTCGTCGACCTCGCCGACCGCGCCGGGCGCGACTACACCACCGTCAGCCGCCAGGTCGCCAAGCTTGAAAGCCTTGATCTCATCGAGCGTCGCGGAAGCCCCGCCGACCGCCGCGTGCGCGAGGCGGTCGTCAGTGCAAAAGGCAAGGCGATGACAGACCGCATCGACGCCGCACGCGAAAAGCTCGGCCGTGCAATCTTCGAAAGCTGGGACGAGCACGACTTCAATGAACTGGTGCGGCTGATGCGCAAGTTCGCCAATGAGATCAGCGGCGACATCGGCGGCAGCGCGACGAAGCCGCAGGAAGAGGGCGATTGACGGGTGGGCGTCGACAAAAGCCTTGTGTCAAAATACTTTTGCGGCCGTAACTTCGACCTCCACGAGGAATTCGGGGCGGGTGAAGCCGGCGACGATGATCAGCGTCGAGGTCGGTTTCGGATCGAGCGTGTAACGATCCCGGACCGCCATATAGTCGGGGAAGTGCTCGCGCTTCGTCACAAAGCCCGAGATGCGGATGACGTCGGCAAAACTCATCTCCGCCTCGGCAAGAATCGCACTGATTGCCTGGAAGCAAAGGTCTGCCTGCGCGCCGACGTCCTCCGACACCTTCTCGTCGAGACCGATGCCGAGTTGTCCCGAGGTCACGAGCAGCGAGGCGCCCGGCGGCACCAGCAGTCCGTGATTGTAATTTCCGAAGGGACGGCGCACGGACGAGGGATTGAGGATCCTCTTCATTAGAAGCGCTCCATCGCCGTCTTCACCTTCTCCAGAAACCTCGCCCGGGTTTCGGCTGTGCAATTGTTCATGTCGTAATGCGCAAGAAAGGTGACCGGCCTTAGCGGATTGATCTGCGCTCTCAGGACACGTTTGACGATCTTCTTCGGCGGATTGCCGGCCGCGAAGGCGCGAAACGGCGTGGCGCCGTATGTCAGAACGGCTGCGAGCTTTCCGATATGGCGCAGCCGCGATTCCACCTTGCCGTCGACGAGATCGAAGGAAACACCGGGAAGCCAGACGCGATCGAAATAGCCTTTGAGGATTGCCGGGAAGCCGAAGTTCCAGATAGGCGTCACCAGCACCAGCCCTTCGGCCTGCTTCAGCCGATCGACATAGGGTTTTACCAGGTCGGTATTGGCAGGATAGTCGTGATAGGTGAGCCGGTCGTGACGGGAGAGAACGGGATCGAATTTCTCGGCATAAAGATCACAGGCATCCACCGCGTGGCCGGCTTTCTCAAGGCTTTCCAGCGTCTGTTTGTAGAGAGCCTTGCCGTAGCTTTCCTCGACCGGATGCGAATGAAGGACGAGAACGTTCATCAGGCCTCCATGACGCTCGCAAGGCCGGGAAAGAGATAGTTCTTGCCGGCGTCGAAATCGAAATCCGGATTCTCCCACGCAATCATCTTGCCGGGGTTCAGTAGCCCGCGGGGATCGGTCTCGTGCTTAAAGGCGAGCTGTACCTTGTCGGTTCGCTTCATGCCGCCTTCCTCCAGCGTGTAGCGGTGCGGATTGAAGATCGGGCAGCCGTGATCCTGGTGGATCTTGATGATCTCCTCGAGCCGTTGCTCTGTGGTGTAGCGCACAAGCGGCAGGCCGGAGCATTGGATCTGCCCGTCGAACTTGATGAATTCGAGATGGCCCGGCACTTCATCACCGAAGATTTCCACCATCTTGGCGACCTTGGCCACGTGATCCGGGCCTGGGTACTGCACCTGCAGATAGGTGAAGCTGGGGTCGACCTTGAGGGCGCGCAGGGTCGTGTGGTTCCAGGCAAGCTCATAGGCATGCGGAATGCCTTTCATGCTTTCCACTCTGTCGGAGCGGAAGGTGATCTCGCCCTTGTGAGCGGCGGCAAAGGCCACGAACGCATCCATGGAATGAGGCGCGATCATTAGCACCACCACCGACTGACCCTTGCGGATATAGGATTTATGCCGGGTGAAATAGTCGTGCGGTATCGGTGCGGCGATCGGCGCGATCTCCTTGACCAAGATTCCGTTGCATTTGGCAAGCGCATCCGAGAAGCGCACGGCAGCCATGAAGTCATCGTAGCCGACGAGCACGTCGACCCAATCATAGGCGGGCGCCAACGGCATTTCGATCTCGGTGATGATGCCGTTGGTGCCATAGGCATGGCTGACCTTCTGCAGGTCCCAGCCGGTGAGATCGAGCACGCGCGGCTCGGCCTCCATGGTGACGACGCGCAGGCGCAGGATATTGCCGAGGTCGCGCAGGCCGCCCCAGGTGATCGAACCGACGCCGCCGGAACCGCCGGCGATGAAGCCGCCCACAGTTGCCGTCTGAGCGGTCGACGGATGGAAGCGCAGTTCCTGGCCGGAATGGGCCTTGGTGTGCTTGTCGAGCTGGGCGAGTACGATGCCCGGTTCGCAGATCACCCGGCCCGGATGGATCTCCTTGATCTTATTCATGGCTGCAAGGTTCAGCACGATACCGCCGGAAAGCGGCATGGCCTGGCCGTAATTGCCGGTCCCGGCGCCGCGCGGAGTCACCGGCACGCCATGGGCAAAGGCGACCTTCAAGGTCCGGATCACCTCTTCCTCGTTCTTCGGCGTGACGATGAGATCGGCCGTCACATTGTCGAGCTGCGCCTTCAGGATCGGCGAATACCAGTAGAAATCACGGCTCTTCTGGCGCACCAGCGCCGGATTGTCCTCGACGGCTACACCCTCGAGTTCCGTTTTGATCCTTTGATAATCCGGCATGTCAGGCTCCAACGAGGTTATCGAGTTCGCGATAGTCCGGCAGGCTGCGGTCGATCACCTTGCCGCGGCGAAGCACGACGCGGTCGGACTGCGGACGGGAAAGAAATTCGCTCCAGCGCCGGGCGCTGAAGAGCACGAGATCGGCCGAGGCACCGGCGGCGATGCGCCCCTTATCGGGCCTGCCGAGAATATCGGCGGGCGAGGTGGTGACGACCCGCGCGGCCGTGTCCAGCGGATGGTCGAGATGCAGGATGCGGACCGCCTCGCGGAACACCTCCACCTGGTCGAGATCGCCGTAGGCGTAGAAGGGGTCGCGGGTATTGTCGGAGGCGACCGCCGTCGCAACGCCGGCCGCGGCCAGTTCCTTGAACAGGGTGACGCCGCGCCAGCGCGGTGTGCGGTCGGGATAGCGGTCTTGCAGATACATGTTGCACATCGGCAGCGAGACGACGCCGACACCGGCCTCTGCGACCAGTGCGACCGTGCGCTTTGCCGTCTCTTCGTCATGCCGGGCGAGGGAACAGCAATGGCCGGCTGTCACCTTGCCGTCGAAACGGTTGCGCAGCACGGCTTGGGCGATTGCCCTCAAGGTTTCGGCAGCCGGATCGTCGGTCTCGTCTACATGGAGATCGACATCAAGGCCGTTATCGGCCGCCGCTCTGAACAGCGTGTCGAGCTGGCTGTCGAGAGCGGGGCTCATCCGGGTGACGCCGCCGATCAGACCACCCTTGTCGCGAACTACGGCGACGAGGTCGGCGAAATAGGCGGCATCCGCCATATTTTCCATCGGGAAGAGCGCCACCGCCTGCAACGCGATCCTATCCTTCCAGGTCTCGCGGATCTCGGCAAAGACCTCGAAGGAAATACGATGCTGCGGCGTCAGGGAGTCGAGATGGGTGCGTATCAGGCTGGTGCCGTGCGCATAGGCTGAACGCAGGGAGAACTCCATGCGCTTCTTCACGTCGCCGGCCGACCAGTTGGCTTCGCGGTCGGCGCGAACCGCCTCCAATGCTCCCGGAAATGTGCCGTCCGGATTGGCGCTGCGCGGCCAGATATGACCCTTGTCGAGATGGGTGTGCATATCGGTGAAGCAGGGCCAGACCATGCTTTCCCTGAGGTCCGATTTCGCCAGATCGGCCGGCGCCTCGCCGGGCGGCAGCACGGCGGCGATGACGCCGTCGGTGATGACGAGGTCGGCCTTGACGAGCCCTTCGGCGGCAGAGGCGTCGTAGCCGGTGACCGCAGCGGCAGGCAGCGTTGCGTTGCTCAGCGCGAAGCGGCCGGCATTGGGTGGGGAAATGAAGGAATGGGTCATCAATTTTCCCGCTTCAGGCTGCTCTCGTGCCAACGGTGCAGGGCAAGCCAGGAGATGAAGGAGGTGGCGGCAAAGATCGCCACGCCGAGCAGGGAGAGCATCAGCAGCGCTGCAAAGAGGCGCGGAATGTTCAGCCGATACTGGGCTTCGAGAAGCCGGAAGGCGAGCCCGGAGCCCGCGCCCGCCGAGCCGGCTGCAAATTCAGCGACGACGGCGGCGATCAGCGCCAGTCCGCCGCCGATTCTGAGGCCCGTCATGAAGTAGGGCTGGGCGGCAGGGAGCTTGAGGAAGAACAAAGTCTGCCAGCGGGACGCGCCATAGAGCTCGAAGAGATTGATGAGGTTGTGATCGACGCTTTTCAATCCTTGGACCATATTGGAAAGGATCGGGAAGAAGGCGACGAGGAAGGCGCAGATCAGCAGCGCCACCTGCGTCGACGGCGCATAGATCAGGATCAGCGGAGAGATTGCCACGATCGGTGTCACCTGCAGGATGACGGCCAGCGGATAAAAGGCGAGTTCGATCCAGCGCGACTGGACCAGGAAGATTGCAAAGCCGACGCCGCCGACAAGCGCCAGCATCAGCGACAGGAAGGTGATTTTTGTGGTGACCCAAAGCGCAGGGGCAAGCGTGCCCCAATCGGCCACGAAGGCGTCCGCCACGGCCGCCGGACCCGGAAGAATGTAGGGCGGCACGCCGGAAAGCTTCACATAGGCGTGCCAGATCAGGATCAGCGACACGATGACAAGCAGGGGGGTGCAGATTCGCAACGCCAGATCCATGCGTCTGGCCGCAGCGGCGCCTGCGGCAAGCAGTGGCGTTGCATCGCTCTCGTCGCGCATCAATGATTCTCCGTCGCGTTGATCGCCCCGATGAGCGAATGCGAAACCGTCTCGCAGGCTTTGCGGTATTCTTCCGAGGTGCGGTAATGCCCATCCCGTTCGAGACTGGTCGTCAGCGGAAGGTCGGAATGAACGCGTCCGGGCCGTGCTTTCGTCACGACGATACGGTTCGAAAGATAGGCGGATTCGAAGACCGAATGCGTAACGAAGATGACGGTGATGCCTGTCGTCGTCCAGAGCCGCAGCACGTCGTCATTCAGTCTCTGGCGTGTGATCTCGTCGAGGGCGGCGAAGGGCTCGTCCATCAGCAGAAGCTTCGGCTTCGTCACCAGCGCGCGAGCGATCGAAACGCGCATCTTCATTCCGCCGGAAAGTTCGCGCGGATAGGCGCCGGCAAAATCCTGGAGACCAACGGTGCTCAGCACGTCCAGAATCTGGTCATGAGCCTCCTTCTTCGAGATACGTCTGAGCTTCAACGGCAGATGGACATTGTCGAACACATTTTTCCAGGGCATGAGCGTCGGCTCCTGGAAGACGAAGCCTATGTCGCCCTCCGGAAGGCCGCTGGAATTGACCCGCGAACTCGGCCAGTCGATTTCGCCAGACGTGACATCGCCGAGACCAGCAATGATGCGCAGTGCCGTCGACTTGCCGCAGCCGGAGGGCCCGAGCAGGCTGATGAACTCACCGCCTTCCACCGTGAGCGACATGTTCGAAAGGGCCACGGTACCGCTGGAGAAGACTTTCGAAACAGATCGCATGACGACCAGCGGCCGCTTGCGCGTCTCTTGCGGGGATCGGGCCTGGACTTCAAGCATTGCCTGTCTCGTTCATTGAGGGGGAGAGCGTTGGCCGGGCGCTTACTTCTTCATTGCCATTCCGGTGCTCTTGCAGACGAATTTCGTCGTAAAGGCCTTGGTATAGTCCGTCTCCGGTTTGAACACCTTGATCGCTACCATCTCGTCGAAGAACGCTTTGTAGTGCGCGTCGGTCATGCAGCCGATGCCCTTGTCCAGGCTGTCGCCGGACTCGATGATGCCGTATTCCTTCATCTTGGCGATGGAGTAGGCGATCTGGCCATCGGTCATTTCAGGATTATCCTTCTTGATCAGCTCGTTGGCCTTGCTGTTGTCGCCGTAGAGATAGTTGTACCAGCCTTCGATCGAAGCATCGACGAAGCGCTGGACGATGTCCGGCTTGCTGTCGATCATCGCCTGGGTGGTGGTTATCATCGTCGAATAGGGCGAATAGCCGTTATCGGCGAGCAGGAAGACTTTTGGCTCGAAACCGGCCTGCTTCTCAATCTCATAGGGTTCCGAGGTCAGGTAACCTTGCTGTGCCGAACCCTTGTCGGCGAGGAATGGAGCCGGGCTGAAATTGTAAGGCTTATACTGCTCGTCCCGGAAGCCTTTGAAGTTCGCCTTCATCCATTCGAAATAGGTGAGATAGCCGTCCTTGCCGAGAAACAGGGTCTTGAGCTTCGCGAGATCTTCGAACTTGTCGATGCCGGCATCGGGGTGCGCGATCAGCACCTGCGGATCCTTCTGGAAGATGGCCGCGACGTCGACGAGCGGAATGCCCTGTTCGACGGCCGAGATCTCGCCCTGTGGGCCACCCATGTAAAAGTCGATCTTGCCGGAGATCAAAAGTGCGCTGTTCGCCGCATTCGGGCCACCTTGGACGATGGTCACGTCGAGGCCATGTTTCGCATAGGTGCCATCGGCGACCGCCTGATAAAACCCGCCATGTTCGGCTTGCGCCAGCCAGTTCGTACCATAGCTGACTTTGTCGGCCGCTTGCACGGCTGTGATTGAGGCAAGAATTCCGCCGAGGCCGGCAAGTGCGGAAAAGACGCTGTTCTTCAGTGTATTCGGCATGATCGACGTTCCCCTCGTGAGTCCGCAACGTCTTTGGCGACGTCCGGTTTTCTTCATAGGAGCGATTGCTTTGCTCTTTGAAAAGCATCAAATTTCGTGCGCAATGATGCCTTTTCGGCATCTCACCGAAAGCCTGTGCCTAATTTGCGCTATGCGCTTCTTTTTTGTGCAACGAGGTCATGATGCTGCATTCGAGAAAGCTTCTCTATATTAACGAGATCGCGCGCTCGGGGTCGATCCGCAAAGCGGCCGCGCGGTTGAACGTGGCGTCATCGGCAATCAACCGACAGATTCTGGCTCTGGAAGAGGAAATGGGTGCGCCGCTCTTCGAGCGCCTGCCGCGCGGCCTGCGCCTGACGGCAGCCGGCGAGCTCTGCATCGAGCATATTCGCGAGGTCCTGAAGAATTATGAGCGGCTGGAGGGCCGCATCCGCAGCCTGAAGATGCAGCAGGCCGGCAAGGTGCGACTGGTGACCACGGTCGGCCTTGCCGCAGGACCACTGCCTGACATCATTGCGCGCTTTCAGTCGGAGCATCCGCGTGTTTTCATGCAATTGCGCAACGACGCTGGTACGATGACCGTCAATCCGGTGCTGTCAGGCGAGGTTGATATCGGTCTCGGCTTCAATATTCCGGCAACGCCCGGCATCCGCACGCTCGGCAATTTTGACATCCCGATCGGCGTCGTCCTGCCGCCCGGCCATCATCTGATCGGGGCGGGTCCGATCAACCTTGCCGATATCGTCCAGGAGCGCCTGGTGCTCGCCCAGCAGGGCACGAGCCTGCGCGATGTGATCAATCTGGCCCTGGCGCGTCTCGACGTGCATGTCGAGCCGGTGCTTGAAACCAATGCGTCTGAGATGCTGAAGAAGCTGGTCAAGTCGGGGGCGGGGCTGACGATCCTGAACCCGCTCGACGTCATCACCGAATGCCGTCAGGGCGAGCTGGTCTTCCGGCCGATCGCCGAGCCACATGCGCGCCACCAGCCGATGAAGCTTTTTGCCCGCGCCCGCGCGCCGCTCGATTCCGCGACCAGCCTCTTCGTCGAGTATCTCCTGGCCGAGCTCGCCGGCCTGGTGGAAGAACTGCAGGCTAAAGGCCATATCGCGGTGGAGAAAGCCGCTGCGATCTGAGCCGCGTCTCGGGCAGACCGGGACGGAACTTTATTTCGAATAGAGATTGGACAGCGGGTAGCGCTTCAGGTCATAGAGTAGATCGACAAATCCCTTGACCTGATGGCGGCAGATTGCTTCGCCCTTTCCGGCTGTCCCGAGCGATGCGTCGCCGACCACTCCGTTTGGATTGAGGTCGTGGGCGATCCAGGCAAGGGAATGCGGCGGCAGGGGCTGAATATATTTCGATTGCTGGCGCATCCATTCCGCCTTCGAGGTGAAATTCTGCGCCTTGTCCATCCGCACCAGATCGGGACGGAAATGCAGCATCAGCGAGGTTTCCACCTCGCCGCCGTGGATGCCGTATTTCATCTCGTGTTCGCCGATCATACCTTCGGGATGGCCGAAGCGGCCCCATTGTGTCGAGATGACGGCCATCTGACAACGGACCCGCAGCTCGCGCGCGACGATGCTCATGATGTCGACATTGCCGCCATGCGAATTGACGATCACCATCTTCCGGATGCCGGTTTCGGCGACCTTTGCCCCGATCGCCGTCCAGACGGGAATGAGCAATTCCGCACTCAGCGACAGTGTTCCCGGGCCGTGAATGTGCTCGTTCGCCTTGCCGATCTCCTGCGTCGGCAGGACCAGGAAATCGAGGTCCTCGGGCTTTTGCTTTCGCAGCTCGGCCAGCATGCCGTTGGCGATTGCAACATCTGTTGCAATCGGAAGGTGGGGGCCGTGCTGTTCGGTTGAGGCGATCGGGAGGATGGCGATGGTCGTGTCCGGCGAAAGTCCGGCGAAATCGTACGTGTTCAATTCGTTCCAGTAGAATGGCAGTGCCATCGCCGCGCCTCTCATTGCCGTTCAGATCGTGAGTAGGAAATATCGTTGCGCGCGAAAAGCATCAATTTGCGCCCGCACCGATGCCTTTTTGCGGGTGATGGAAAGGCGATGCTCGCGCGAGCTCGCGGGATGCCTCGCTTTGAAACCGGGCTGCAGCCAGCCAATTGACCAAAACCATTGCGCCGGCGTGCCGGCAATGGTTCTGTGGCGCCTCCTATCTCAAGCTTTCCGGTGATTCCCGATGTTCGATATTCTGTGGCGCGGCCTGGCGATCGGCGCCGGTGCAACCATCCTCATGGACCTCTGGGCGATCGTGCTCGCCAAGGTCTTCGGCCAGCCGCCGGCCAATTGGGCACCGGTCGGCCGTTGGTTCTGGCATCTTCGCCACGGCAAGGTCTTTCACCAGAACATTGCCGATGCCGATCCCTATGAGCATGAACTCACCCTCGGCTGGATCAGTCACTACGCCGTCGGCATTCTCTACGGCGTGATCTTCGCGATCATCGTGGGGCAGGGGTGGTTGATCGCGCCGACATTTCTGCCCGCCTGGATCTTCGGCATCCTCACCGTCGGGGCAGGGTGGTTCCTGCTGCAGCCCGGCCTCGGCCTCGGCTGGGCCGCTTCCAAACATCCGAAGCCGATAAAGGTCCGTTGCTTCAACCTGCTTGCGCACACGGTGTTTGCGTTGGGGCTTTATGGGACGGCGTTGATCATTCGCTGAGATCGCGGCCTGCCCCCAACCCCTCCCCACAAGGGGGAGGGACTAAGCTGTGGCGTCCGGCGGCGACCGAAAGCAAACGGTCTTGCTGGCTGTTACCGTTCGACGGATTGATACGATAGAGTTTATGTGAAGCGGTGCGGCATCTTAGCCCCTCCCCCTTGTGGGGAGGGGTTGGGGAGGGGTCTATTGGTTCCCTGCGAAAGGCACTATCTCACCGCGCCGCCCAATTCGCACCGCGGCGGAAGATCGTCTTCATCTCGGGAACGTCGAATTCCTTCGCCTGGTGGCCGAGCGAGGAATAGAAGACGCGGCCCTTGCCGTATTTGCGCTTCCAGACGACAGGCATGACCACGCCGTCGATCCAGTAGGCGTGCTCGCCGGTGAATTTCGTCGTCGCCAGAACCTCGTTCGAGGGGTCGACATGCATGTAATATTGCTCCGACGTATAAGGAAAATCGGAAATCCCCTCCATCAGCGGATCGTCCGGCCGGGTGATGTTGACGGTATAGTCGATGATATTGCCGGGGTGCGCCACCCACTGGCCGCCGATGATGAACTGATAGTCGACGGAATCGCGGAAGGCATCGCCCGCGCCGCCGTGATAGCCGGCAATGCCGACGCCGCTCTCGATCGCGGCGGCGAGGTTCTTGACCTCTTCCTTCTCGATCTTCGACATCGTCATGATCGGCACGACCAGGCTGAGATCATGGACGGACGGGTCGGCCAGCGCCTCGGTGCCGTGTTCGAGATAGACCTTGAAGCCGTCCTCCTCGAGCATGGTCTTGATAATTTCGGCGCATTCCTGCGGCTCGTGGCCGCTCCAGCCGCCCCAGACGATCAGTGCTTCACGCATAGTCATTCCTCCTGAAATTATTTCGCCAACCGTCCGTCGACGATGGAATCCGACAAGGGGGCAGGGCGCGCCGTCGCCGTGGTGATGGTGACCGTCCGGCCGGTCGCAGACGCAGTATGGAACGCTTCCATGACCTCCAGCACATGCAGCGCCAGATCGCCATTGGCGCGATGCGGCCGGTTAGAGCGGATCGCATGCGCCATGTCGGCGACGCCGAGCGAGCGGTAATTGCCGTCGGCATAAGGTGCTGTGAGTGGCTGGTCCTCGAATTGGCCGCCCTTCCTGAGATATTCCACAGGGCCTTCGAATTTGTTCGGATCGGGCACGATCAGCGTACCCTCGGTGCCGTAGACCTCCAGCGGCACATGTTTGTGGCCGGCGACGTCGAAGCTCATGGCGATCTGGACGACAGCGCCGCTCGCAAAAGCCATCATGCCGGCGACATGGGTCGGCACATGCACGGGAATGCGCTCGCCGTTGCGCGGCTCGCTGGTAATCAACCGCTCTGCTCGCGGCGTCGTCGCAAAGCCCGCGACTTGGGCAACCGGCCCGAGAAGATTGATGAGGTCGGTGATGTAATAGGGACCCATATCGAGCATCGGCCCGCCGCCGACCTCGTAGTAGAAGGCCGGGTTCGGATGCCAGCGCTCATGGCCCGGGCACATGAAGATCGCCGAGCCGCCGACCGGCTGGCCGATGACGCCCTGGTCGATCAAGGCGCGCGCCGTCTGATGGCCGCCGCCGAGGAAGGTGTCGGGCGCCGCACCGATGCGCAGATTGCGGGCGCGGGCCGCCTCGGCCAATTTTTTCCCTTCCGCGAAATTAATCCCGAGCGGCTTTTCCGAATAGGTGTGTTTGCCGGCCTCGAGCGCCTGTAGCGCGACGGCGACATGGGCCTTCGGGATCGTCAGGTTGACGATGATCTCAACCTTGGGATCGGCGAAAAGCTCTTCGACCGTCCGGGCGGGAACGTTGAATTCGGCGGCCTTTGCTTCCGCCAGTTCCCGATTGAGGTCGGCGACGCCGCGGATGTCGAGAATGGGAAAGGAGGCCATCGCTTTGAGATAGGCGCCCGAAATATTGCCGCATCCGATGATGCCGATACCGACTCTTTCCATGAATTCCTCCATCTGATCGTGATTGTGACGCCCGTCAGAGCGCCGGCCCCGTGGTGCTCCAGGGCGATTCGTAGAGTTCGTAGAGCGCCACCGCGGCGGCACCCTGCGCCCAGAAATCGTCGCTCGAATCGTCGAAGACGAGTTCGCTCACCCCCTTCAGCGAGGGCGGAATGGCGAGCGCATAGGCATCGCGCAGGCTGTTCAGGAATGGCTCGCCGAGCGCCAGGCTCGACCCGACAAGGATGACGCGCGGCGGCGCAAACAGCGTGACGATATTGGCGATGGTCAGTCCCACCGCTTCGCCGGCGCGGATGGCGGCGCCAATCAGCCGGTCGTCATCGGCCTTGATCAGCGCCTGGGCATGGGTCATGCCGCGCCCGAGCCGGATCGCTTCGGCAAAACGCCCGTCGGCCTGCTGTTCGCCGAGGATGGCGCTCTCGCCGGCCTGGCTGAAGAGCCGCACCACGCCATTCGGCCCCATGCCGAGCACGAGGTCGCCGAGATTGTGGCTGAGGCCGCCGGCGCCGCGAAACAGGCTGTTGCCGTGCAGCACGCCGAGACCCAGCGTCTGCTCCAATGAAATCAACACCATATCCTCGAGATCGCGCGCTTTGCCGAACCAGTGATGGCCAAGCGTGATGGCATGCGCGTCGCTTTCGACGATGGTCGGCGTCGACAGCCGCGTCGACATCTCGGCGGCGAAATTGACATTGGTGTCCCGGAAGATCGGGCTGCTTCTGATGTAACCGGTGCGGTGCTCGATGACGCCGGGAAAGCCGAGGCAGACGCTGTCGACATCCTCAAGCGACAGCCCGGCATCGACGACGCAGCGCCGCACGCCATCCTCGACCAGATCGGCGATGACGCCGATCGGCTGCCGGTCGAGGCGGATCGGCAAAGCGAGTTTCGACAGCACGTCGCCGCGGAAATTGGTGACGACGAAGACCATCCGGTTGGCGGCGATCTTGCCGCCGACGACGCGGGCGGCATCGGGATTGAGCTCCAGCGCCACGCGCGGCCTGCCGCGCACCGCCTCGTTGCGGATATCGCCTTCGTGACGCGGCAGGATCAGCCCATCGTCGAGCAGGGAGGCGGTAATGGCGGAAACGGTCGTGGTGGAAAGCTCGGTCCGTTCGCTGATCTCGATGCGCGAGATCGGACCATGGCGCCGGATGGTATCGAGCACGTTCAAGCGATTGATCGCGCGCATCAATTCTGGATCTGCGGTCTTCATGAAAAACTAGCCGGCATCGTTCGTTGGGCGGAAGCCAATATTTTTAACGGGTTACGAAATAAATAGCAGGCAATCCCGCGGACCTGTCAAGCGCATTTGGTAAAAATAGCGGCAATTGGGTTGACATCCGGCAAAAGCTCCGGTGAATTAATCCGCATAGGGGAAAAATTGTGAGGATAGGTCCCCTGGGAGGAAAATCATGAATTTTATGCTGAAAAACGCCGCTTTCGGCGGCAGGCGTTTCGTATCCATGGCGGCGGCGGCCGGCCTGTTGCTGGCGGGAGCAGGTGCCGCCTCGGCGACGACGGTGGTCAAGTGGCTGCATCTCGAACTCGACCCGAAAAACGTCGCGGCCTGGGAAGACATCGTCAAAAAATACGAAGCCCAGCATCCCGACGTCGACATCCAGATGCAGTTTCTCGAAAACGAAGCCTTCAAGGCCAAGCTTCCTACGCTGCTGCAATCCGACGACGTGCCGGATTTCTTTTTCAGCTGGGGCGGCGGCGTGTTGAAGCAGCAGTCCGAAACCGGCGCGTTGCAGGATGTGACGGCAGCCCTCGATGCCGACGGCGGCAAGCTGCGCAACGCCTATACGCCGGCTTCGGTCGACGGGCTTACCTTTGACGGCAAGACCTGGGCCATTCCCTACAAGGTCGGTCTCGTCAGCTTTTTCTATAACAAGGCGCTGTTTGCCAAGGCCGGCGTCAAGGCCGAGGACATCAAGACCTGGACGGATTTCCTCGCTGCAGTGAAGAAGATCAAGGCGGCCGGCATCGTGCCGATTGCCGGCGGCGGCGGTGAAAAATGGCCGATCCATTTCTACTGGAGCTATCTCGTCATGCGCGAGGGCGGCCAGAAGGTTTTCGAAGCCGCCAAGAACGGCGAGGGCGAAGGTTTTCTCGATCCCGCGATCATCAAGGCCGGCGATGATCTCGCCGAACTCGGCAAGCTCGAACCTTTCCAGCCCGGCTATCTCGGCGCCACCTGGCCGCAGACGCTCGGCGTTTTCGGTGACGGCAAGGCGGCGATGATCCTCGGTTTTGAAGCGACCGAGGCCAATCAGCGCAAGAATGCCGGTGACGGCAAAGGCCTCGCACCCGACAATATCGGCCGTTTCGTCTTCCCGACGGTCGATGGCGGCGCCGGCAAGCCGACCGACACACTCGGCGGCCTGAACGGCTGGGCCGTCACCAAGAAGGCCTCCAAGGAAGCGATCGATTTCCTCGCTTTCCTGACGAATGCGGAGAATGAGCGGGCGATGGCCAAATCAGGCATGCTGCTTCCCGTTGCCGTCGGCGCCGATGACGGCGTCGTCAACCCGCTGCTGGCCGAATCCGCCAAACAGCTGGCCGGTTCGACCTGGCATCAGAACTTCTTCGACCAGGATCTCGGCGCGGCCGTCGGCCGTGTCGTCAACGACGTCTCGGTGGAAATCGTCTCCGGCCAGATGAACTCCAAGGACGGCGCCCAGATGATCCAGGACGCTTTCGAGCTGGAACAATAGCAGCGCGCGCAGAACCTTCCCGGCGCTCCCGATCAAGCGGAGCGCCGGCATAGCTGCCGACGAACGAAAGCAGGATCCATGGCCAATATTTTAGTCCCCTCGATGACATCGGCGGCGAGGCCGGCAAGACGCGCCGCAAACCGAAAAAGCTCGGTCGCTCACGACCGGCTGACGGTGCTGTTGCTCTTCCTGCCGCCGGCACTGCTGCTGTTCACGCTCTTCGTCATCATGCCGATGGGCGAGGCGGCCTGGTACAGCCTCTACAAGTGGAATGGCTACGGCACGCCGACCGAGTTCATCGCGTTGCGCAATTTTCAGGTGCTGTTCCGCAACGCGGCCTTCACCCAGGCGCTGGTCAATAATGGCCTGATCATTGTCATCTCGATCTGCATCCAGGTACCGCTCGCCATCTGGCTTGCCACGATGCTCGCCCACCGCATTCCCGGTGTCGTCGGCTACCGGCTGATCTTCTTCCTGCCCTATGTGTTGGCCGACGTTGCCGCCGGCCTGATCTGGCGCTTCGTCTATGACGGCGATTACGGTCTGTTTGCCGCCGTTTCCAATTTCTTCGGCTTCGCCAACCCTTATGTGCTCGCCGACAAGGATGTGGCGATCTATGCCGTGCTCGGCGTCATCGTCTGGAAATATTTCGGCTTTCACATGATGCTGTTCATCGCCGGCCTGCAATCGGTCGATAAGAGCGTGCTCGAAGCGGCCGAAATCGACGGCGCCACCGGCTGGCAGAAATTCCGTTACGTCACCTTGCCGCTGCTCGGCTCGACCTTGCGCCTGTCGATCTTCTTTGCCGTCGTCGGCTCGCTGCAGCTCTTCGACATGATCATGCCGCTGACCGGCGGCGGACCGTCGAACTCCACCCAGACGATGGTCACCTTTCTCTACACCTATGGCGTCATGCGCATGCAGGTCGGCTTGGGCAGCGCCGTCGGCGTCGTGCTCTTCATCATCTGCGTGACGCTCGCCTTCGGTTACAAAAGGATCTTCATGCGCCATGACTGATATGAGCTCTTCCATCCGCATGCGCGCATCGACCCGCATCTACCTCTACGTGTCGCTGACCCTGATCGCTGCCATCGTGCTGATCCCGCTGCTGACGACGGCGCTTGGCGGCTTCAAGACGCTGGGCGACCTGCGCACCAACCCTTTCGGCCTGCCGACGGAATGGCAGTGGGCGAACTATACGGACATTCTGTTCGGCGAGCGTTATTGGTTGCAGATCGGCAATTCGCTGATCATCGCAGCGCTCACCGTGCTGCTGACGCTGATCGTCTCGTCGATGGCGGCCTTCGCCTTCGCGCATGTCCGCTTCTTCGGCTCGTCCTTCCTGCTCAATTATTTCCTGCTCGGCCTGATGTTTCCGGCGGCGACCGCGATCCTGCCGCTCTTCATCCGCATCCGCGATCTCGGCCTGCTGAATACCTATTGGGGTGTGGTACTGCCGCAGGTGGCCTTCGGCCTCGGCATGAGCATCCTGTTGTTCCGGAACTATTTCCGCAACCTTCCGGAAGAATTGTTTCAGGCGGCCTTCGTCGATGGCTGCGGTTATATGAGATTCTTCTGGCATATCTCGCTGCCGCTCTCCCGGCCGATCGTCGCCACCGTCAGCATCATCTCCTTCGTCGGCAGCTGGAACAGCTACATCCTGCCGCTGATCATGCTGAACTCGGAATCGAAATATCCCTGGCCGCTCGGCATCATGGTCTATCGCGGCGAATACGGCACGGAATGGCAGTTGGTGCTGGCCTTCATCACTCTGACCATCCTGCCGACGATCATCGTCTTTTTCGTCGCCCAGCGGCACATCATCGCCGGCCTGACCGCCGGCGCCGTCAAGTCCTGAGCCGAATTATTGGAGTTGCACATGGCATCCGTTTCACTGCACGATGTAAGCAAGGCCTATGGCGCCGTCGACGTCATCCACGGCATCTCGCTTCATATCGAGGATGGCGAATTCGTCGCTCTCGTCGGACCGTCCGGCTGCGGAAAATCGACGCTGCTGCGGATGATCGCCGGCCTCGAAGAGATCACCGACGGCGAGATCGCGATCGGCGGCAATATCGTCAACGCCATGACGCCGCGCGAGCGCAACATCGCCATGGTCTTCCAGTCCTATGCGCTCTATCCGCATATGACGGTCGCTGAAAACATGGGCTTCAACTTGAAGCTCGCCGGCGTCGCCAAACCCCAGATCGAGGCCCGCGTTGCCGAGGCTGCCCGCATGCTGGATCTTGCCGAGCTGCTCGACCGCAAGCCGGCCCAGCTTTCCGGCGGCCAGCGCCAGCGCGTCGCCATGGGCCGCGCCGTGGTCCGCAACCCGGCCGTTTTCCTGTTCGACGAGCCGCTCTCCAACCTCGACGCGAAACTCCGCGTGCAGATGCGCTCGGAGATCAAGACGTTGCACCAGAAGGTGAAGACGACGTCGATCTACGTCACTCACGACCAGATCGAGGCGATGACGCTCGCCGACCGCATCGTCGTGCTCAATCAGGGCAGGGTGGAGCAGTCGGGCACGCCGCTCGAACTTTACAAGAAGCCGGCCAACCTCTTCGTCGCCGCCTTCATCGGCTCGCCGGCGATGAACATGCTCGACGGCACGGTGGAGGGTCAAAACGGCGCGCCCGCCGCCCGCCTCGAAGACGGCACGGCGATCCGTATCGCGCCCGACCGCCGGGTCAGGCCCGGCCAGGCCGTCACCATCGGCCTGCGCCCCGAACATCTCATTCCCGGCATAGCCGCCGGCACGCCGCTTGCCGGCCGCACCATGCTGGTGGAACCGACCGGCGCCCAGACCCATGTGGTCTTCGATCTCGCCGGCCAGCAGGTCACCGCCATCGTCGACGGCGAATATCCCGCCCGCTACGGCGCTGTGTTCGAAGCAAGCATCGCCAGCGACCAGGTGCATGTCTTCGACCGCGGCAGCGGGGTGGCGCTGTAGGCGAGGATTAGTCTGCGGGGATCGGAGAGGGTGCGGCAATTCCTCTTCTCCCCTCGGGGAGAAGGTGCCGGCAGGCGGATGAGGGGGCGGAACGGCACCCCCCACGCAAATTCGATTCCGGCACGCCGACGGAAATGTTGGGCCCAGCACCCCGCGCATGGTCGAGATGAGCCGGAGGAGAGACCGGCATCGCCGGCCCCTCATCCGCCCTACGGGCACCTTCTCCCCGAGGG